>CALFSW010000100.1 GCA_937916505.1 uncultured Verrucomicrobiales bacterium
GGAAAATATTTCCCCGCTACGTAGGCGATGAGGAGGTTCAAGCCAATCGCCCTTTCGGTATGACCGCACTATCGAAAATCTTCATGACATTCCATGTAGGGCCTGCAATTCTGCTTTTTGTCTCTTTTGATTTACTTCTTCGGAGAGCCGGGGATCCGGAGAGAGCGACTTCGCCAAAAGCATCGATAATCTTATGGGGGGCGACGATTGTTGCGGCCTCGGCCCTTTCCTTGATTCTTGTGCACATCTTTTTTCGTTCATGAAGCTCTGTTGCTTTCGATTTCTACCAATCGAGAATGAAACCCGTAAACCCAGTCACTCGCACAGATTATGAACAATGACCAAAATAGCAGAATTTCCATATTCATAATGGCGCAGTCAGGCGGCCTTGAATCTCGTTCTGGTAGTAAGTGAGTTTCTCGTGATCGATGCCCAGCAAATACAGCAACGTGGCGTGGAAATCGTACCACGGCACGGGATCGACCACGGACTTGTAAACGCACGTCGTCCGTCGCGCCTTAGGTGATCCCGTGTTTCAGCCCGGCGCCGGCCATCCAACAACTGAAACCGATCTGGCTGTCATCGCATCCGGTGCCGACCTGGTCGGCGCCCGATTGGGTGAAGGGCGTGCGGACGAACTCCGAGGTGAACAGGACCAGCGTATCATCCAGCATGCCTTGCTGACGGAGGCCCTCAAGTAGCGTCGGGAGGCCGGGCAACTAAAGGGACAGAAATAGAAAAAACGAACTCCTCATGAAAAAGGGAACGATTAAGGGCACACCCTCACTTCCCGATGCAATAGAGGGTTGATAGCGAACGCGCGAAGATCTGCCCCTTGATCGGGGCAAGGGTAGCGCGAAACATTTCCGACTCCTCCGCACCCAGGGAGTTATTGGACACGATCTCCAGCTTCTTTCCCGGCTTAATCACAAGGGTCCCACCTCCGTAGACATTTTGGATGAGGACATGCCCTTTCACGACCAAGGGAGCGGAAGCAAACTCTCCCTTCACGCCGAGCTTCTCCTTCCAGTGCACTTTTCCGGTCTTGGCATCGTAACAGGTTGCGGTGCCGGACATCGAAACAACGAGCAGGTAGCCGTCGACGACCGCCGGCGATGGCAGATCCCGTCCAACGCGCCGTTTGGTGTGCCAGGCCATGTGTGACTTTGTGACGTCGCCCTTCCCTCCCGGTTTGACGGCATAAGTGTCGCCCGGCTTCCCGCTCACAACGTGGAGGAGGCCGTTGGCGAAGTCCGGAACCGGCGATCCCCGTCCGTTGAAGGCTTTGCAGAACCACAACTCCTTTCCCGTCTTCGGATCGTAGCCGCGCACTCCCAACTCTCCATTCAGGACCAGCTCCTTGCGGCCGCCATCCTCAATCACGATCGGCGTGCTCCAACCTCCGCGAGGTTTCGCTTCGCGATCCGTCTGCCAGACCGGCTCGCCCGTATTGAGGTCGAGAGCGATGAGTGAAGATGCCCCCTCCGCGTCGCAATTCTGAATCACGAGGCTACCGAGAATGATCGGAGAAGCCGCCACGCCCCAGGGACCAGGAAATGCACCGAGCTCCTTCGACCATTTCTTTTCTCCATCAAGGTCAAAGCAATGCAGTCCACCCGGACCAAAGAAAGCCACGACCCGCTTGCCGTCCGTGGCACAGGTGGGAGTGGCGTAACTGTTCATCTTATGCGGATTCTCCGGAACGGCACAGGCGACCGTTTTCTCCCAGAGAATCTTGCCGTCCTTTCGATCCAGGCAGAACACATAGCGTTCCTTTCCATCTTCCGAAGCGCTGGTGAGGAAAAGTCGGTCTCCCCAGTTCACCGGGGACGACTGTCCCTGCCCTTTGAGAGTTTTCTTCCAGGCCACCGAATCCGCGTTCCAAGTGATCGGAACATCCTCCGCCGTCGAATGCCCACGCCCGGTGGGACCCCGGAACTGCGCCCAGTTGTCTTCCGCGTGCAGACCGGGAAGCCCCAGTAACACCGCGAAGGTTGAAACAAGAAAACGAACGAGACGGGCGCGATTAGAGAGACTCTTCATGGATCCAGATTGGATATCTACGAACTCTTCGCTGTTTGTATGTCATGAATAAAAGCAATTCGCTCCGCTACTCCCCAGCACCGAAGGTGCTGGTTGAGGAAGCTGCCCTGAGACCGTTTTGAAGAGATCGATTAATTGAAACCCTGCTGTCCTACAAAATGTGGAATTTCACACCCACCCTACGCCAGGATCCCGTCGACCAGTTTCCCGTGAACGTTGGTCAGGCGGCGTTGGATCCCGTTGTGATAGTAGGTGAGCTTCTCGTGATCGATGCCCAATAAATGCAGCACCGTAGCGTGGAAATCATACCATGGCACGGGATCGACCACGGACTTGTAACCCACGTCGTCCGTCGCGCCGTAGGTGATCCCGGGTTTCAGACCGGCGCCGGCCATCCAGCAGCTGAAGCCGACCTGGTTATGATCGCGACCGGTGCCGACCTGATCGGCACCCGATTGGGTGAAAGGCGTGCGGCCAAACTCGGAGGTGAACAGCACCAACGTGTCGTCGAGCATGCCTCGCTGACGGAGGTCTTTGAGCAGCGCCGCAATCGGCTGGTCGATCCGCAAGGCCTCGCGGCCGTGGTTGCGCTTCATGTCCTCGTGCCCATCCCAGTTGATGCGTGGCGATCCGAAGGAGCCGCCGGAGAAGAGCTGCACATGGCGCACGCCCTGCTCGAGCATCCGCCGCGCTAACAAACAACTGCGCCCAAAATCTTTCGTCTCCTTCCCGTTCAAGCCGTAGCTCTCGCGAGTGGCTTCGCTCTCCTTATTGATGTCGGTGACCTCCGGAACGGCGAGCTGCATCTTGGCCGCCAGCTCATAGCTCGCGACCCGCGCCGCAAAGACATCTTCGAAGCCCCTCTCCTCCATGTGCAGGCCGTTGATCTTATCTAACAGTGCACGGGTGTTGGTTTCAACTTCCGTCGTAATCGGCCTGGCCGGGAAGAGATTACTGATGGCATCGCCCTCGCCGCTGGTGCGGAAGGGCACGCCCTGATGGACGGCCGGCAGGAAGCCGTTGGTCCAATTGCTGGTCGAGCCGGCGGGCATCCCACGGGCGTCGGGGAGCACGACGTAGGTGGGCAAATTATCAGTCATGTTACCGAGTCCGTAACTCACCCACGAACCCATCACCGGAAAGCCGTTGAGGCGGAAGCCGCTGCTCTCCTGAAACGTCGCCGGGGTGTGGCTCGACGACTCCGCGACCATGGAATTGATGACGGTCAGCTCATCGGCGACCGTGGCGAGATGTGGAAAGAGATCGGAGATCCACAGGCCGCTCTTGCCGCGCGGCTTGAACTCCCAGTCATTCTTGCGCAGCAGTCCCACTTTGCCAAAGAAGACGTCGGGGCGCTCGTCGGCCGAGAGCGACTTGCCGTGCATCGCGGCGAGCTTTGGTTTGTAGTCGAAGGTATCGACCTGGCTCACGCCACCGCAGAGACAGAGATGGATCACCCGCTTCGCCTTCGGCGCGTATTGCGGTGAAATGGGTGGCGCGGCGACTCCCTCCCCCACCATCAACGAGGACACTGCGGCACCGCCGAGTCCCCCCTTGGTCCACTCGAAGAATTCGCGTCGTGATAATGGTTTGCCCGTCATGGTTTGTTTAGTTCACGTAGAGGAATTCGTTGGCGTTGAAGAGCACCCGACAGAATGCGGCGAGGCCGTTCTTTGCGACAAACTCAGAGCACGGCCCAATCTCCGCCGCCCTTGCCTCGCGGCCGTAGGCGAGCTGGAATCCGAGAACGACTTGTGCCTTGGCGTCATCGCCGGCATCGCGCTGGAGTCGCTCGGCGAAGCGATCCGACATGCGCAAGACAAAGGAGGTGTTCATGAGCGAGAGCGCCCCGAGCGGCGTAGTGGTGATACTGCGCGTCGGCGTGGTGGTCGAGGGGTCCGGGCAGTCGAGTGGAGACAGCAGAGGGTGAACGTTCCCCCGCGCCCAAGTGCGATAGATGCTACGGCGGTTGAACTCGGGGCCCTCGGGGTCGATCGGGTCGTAGACCCATGAGCCCTTGTGTTTATACATCTTGAAATCGCGGAACCCCGCTCCGCCCATCGCGGTGTTAAGTTGGCCCGCCACGTTCAAGATCGAATCACGAATCACTTCGGCCTCGAGCCGCCGAGGGGAAGAGCGCCATAGCAATACGTTGCCGGCATCGATCCTCGACGCGTCAGAGCTTGGCCGTGAGGACTGCCGGTAGGTCGCGGAGTCGACAATGAGCCGATGCATCGCTTTCAGGCTCCAGTTTTGCGCCCGGAACTCGGAGGCAAGCCAGTCCAACAACTCCGGGTGCGAGGCTTCCCCACCGCTGAAACCGAGATCGTTGGGCGTCTTCACCAAGCCCTGCCCGAAGTGGTAGTGCCACAGCCGGTTCATCATCACGCGGGCGAACACGGGGTTGTCCGGTTGCGTAATCCATTCGGCGAGCTTCTCGCGGCGCTCGGCCTCGGCCGCGTTCGACGCTAAACCAAAGTCTGCCGGAAGCGTCGCTTGGACCGCCGCCACTCCGCCCGCCGAGACCTCTTCGCCGGGCTCGAAGGGGTTGCCGCGTTCCAAGAGGTGCGTCACTGGTGAACCCGACGGACGCACGGCGTAAACTTTCTTCTTTTGGATCTTCGAGAGCTCGCTCTTAAGTCGTGCGATCTCCGCTTTTTGCTCGTCGCGCGTCTTACGCTGCGCCGGATTCAAGGCGGCTATCAGCTCCGCATCCGTGACGTAACGAACGTCTGCCGAGCGTGCGATCTCTTCGGCAGACAGGACGCGATCGTAGAGCTGCGCGCGATCGATTTGGCCGGCCAGCATTCGTCCGTCGCCGGCCCCCGTCCCGTGGCGCAGGCCAAACAGGACCTGATGGTTCTTAGCGAGATACTTCGAGCACCCTGTGCGGTAGGCTTTTCCATACGGCTTGCCGTTACGGTAGGCGGTGATCGTGCCGTCCTCGGCGTAGGTGATCGCGACGTGGACGAATCCATTTTTGGCCTCGGTTTCCTCGCCGCCGCCAAAGCTCTGCGAGCGCGTGTGACCATTGCTCCCCGCCATCCAGTGCCTGGGCTCGCGCTCGCCGAACACAATGGCGTCGAACTGCCCGCCATCGACGTTTTGGACCGTGATCGCCGAGCCGCCACGTTGGTTGAGATTGTCCAACTTGACCCAGGCCTCGAGCGTTTTCGCGCCCAATTCCTTCGGCATACTGGCGGTGATCACGAAGTCGTCCTTGCCGTCGAGATGCAAGACCCCGCCGGCAACGCGCGCGCCGCCCCTTGCTTCGCCATGAGAGGATCCAATTTCATCACGGAGGTCCGCGTCAAAGGTCCAGCGCGAGATCGGCATCGCCGGATCGCCTGCCGGAGCACTCCTTGTATCGGACGCGAGAATCTTCCGCGTGATGTCTTGATCAGCCTCCGCCAACTTCGCCGTGACCGCCTCGAGCGACTTTTGCAAAGCCTCTGGATCACCGCCCGCTGGAACCTCCCGATCGCCCCGCGTGACTCCGGCCAAGGCTGAAGCCATTTGGTAATACTCCTTCTGCGTGATGGCGTCGAACTTGTGATCGTGACAACGCGCGCAATGCACGGTGAGTCCAAGAAAGCTCTGCGCAACCGTGCCGACGAGATCCTCCATCTCGTCCTGGCGCATGATCTTGCGCTGCTTGTCGCCATTCGGTTTCAACCCATCGAAGGCCCCACACACCAAAAAACCGGTGGCGGTGATCGCGTCGGGATTGCCGGGCTCCAAGACATCCCCCGCGATCTGCAGACGCACGAAACGGTCGTAGGGCATGTCCTCGTTGAAGGCCTTGATCACCCAGTCGCGATACGGCCAGGCGTGTTCGCGTAGCTGGTCGTATTCGAAACCCTGGCTCTCGCCGAAGCGCGCGACGTCCAACCAATGGCGTGCCCAGCGCTCGCCATAGCGCGGCGAGGCGAGCAACGCCTCGGCGTTCAATTCCACACCCGGTTCCGGCGGCAGACCGATGAGATCAAAGTGCAGGCGCCGGGCGAGGGTTTGCGCATCCGCTTCGGGGCCCGGCTTCAAGCCCGCTGACTCTAGCCCGGCCAGGACGAAGTTGTCGATCGGGTTGCGCACCCAATTCGCGGTCGTGACCGCCGGCGCCTTGGGGCGAACCACCGGCTGGAGCGACCACCAACTCTCGTCGCCGCGCTCGGCGCCGAAGGTCGGCAGCAAGAGGCTCACAAAGATCAAAAGCGTCGTGATTGGGAGGCGTATCATCACTGGTGACGGTCATTGTCTACGAATCACAGCCGGAGACGAGCGTTTTCATGAAACCGGTAGCCGGCCTCGATATCTGGAGGCAGCCCGGGAGGGGGTGCTGGTTTTTTCCTTTCAGGACTTTGAGAACAAGCGACCACCTTTTCTGAAACCGACAATTGGGGTGGGCGACCATCATGGCGTGGCTCATTCAGTAGAAGCGCCGCAAGTAAGACCCCGGGCATTCCGTAACCACACACCATGACTTATCGCTTCCTGCTATCGCTTCTTTTGGTCTCCCTGGTTCCGGCGGCAGGCTTGTCCGCTGCTGTGACCGCCGCCAGTTTGTTCAGCGACCAATCGGAGGGGGCTGCGCTGGCATTCCGGACGGACGCCTGGTAGGCTGGAGTTGAGGACACCGATACCCACCCAAAACGATCCATGACATTCAATGCTCTCGTTGTCGAAAAGAACGGCGAATCCGAAGTCTCCGTTGCGGTGCAACCGTTGGACGGGGATCAATTGCCCCCGGGCAATGTGACGGTCGCGGTTGAGTATTCCACCATCAACTACAAGGACGGGCTTTGCATGCGGGCGGGTGGGGGACTCGTTCGGAAGTATCCTCACGTGCCGGGAATCGACTTTGCGGGAACAGTCGAGTCGTCCGATGACTCGCGATACCATCCCGGCGACAAGGTCGTCTTGACCGGATGGCGGGTCGGCGAGGCTCATTGGGGAGGCTATTCGCAAAAAGCCCGCGTCAATGCCGATTGGTTGGTGCCACTGCCGGAAGGATTAACTCCCAAGCAGTCCATGGCAATCGGGACGGCAGGCTTCGCTGCGATCCTCGCCATTGTTGCTTTGGAAGATCACGGTCTGAAACCCGATCAGGGAGAAGTGCTGGTCACTGGAGCGTCAGGTGGCGTTGGCTCGATCGCGACGGCGATTCTTGCCAACCTCGGCTATGAAGTCGCAGCGGTGACGGGACGCCCGGAAACTGCGGATTATTTGAAATCGCTCGGTGCGAGTCGGATTGTCGCTCGCGAGGAGATTGACACGGTGTCGAAGAGGCCTCTCGAATCTGAAACCTGGGCGGGCTGTGTCGATGCCGTCGCCGGCGGGATGCTCGCGCGGGTGCTCGGCCAACTGAAATACGGAGCCTCGGTTGCCGCGGTCGGACTCGCCGGCGGGGCCGCGCTTCCAACCAGTGTGATCCCGTTTCTGCTTCGCGGTGTCAACCTGCTGGGCATCGACAGTGTGATGCAACCGTTTGCACAACGCGTGAGAGCGTGGCAACGGCTCTCCGGCGATCTGCCGCTGGAGAAACTCGATGCCATGATTCGCCAGGTGACCTTGACCGAGGTTCCGGCATTGGGAGCCCAGATATTAAAAGGCCGGATCAAGGGGCGCATCGTGGTCGACGTGAACGCCTGAAAATTGGCCTTTCCCGCCTTGATTTCTCATTCCCAGTCAAAGTCATCCGCCGATGAGAGGAATCATCTACGCAAACGATCCGGCTTTCGATTCTCGAAAAATACGGATGTTCCGGGCTTCAATATTCCAAATAATGTCATGACCCCATTTTCCGTGACTCCATCCAAAATCGCCCTCAGGGTACTCGTATCTTCCAACTTATGGTCCGTTTTCTTTTCATCACCTTCACGTGGCTTTCCGGGGCGTCGATGATATCACCGGCAGCCCCCTTTGAGGCGTTTCTGGATTCACACTGTCTGCGTTGCCATGGGCCTGAAAAGGAGAAGGGCGATTTGCGGATCGACCAACTTTCACGCGATTTTAGGGCGGGAATCGATGGACATCACTGGGCCGAGATCGTGGAGCGCATCAATGCCGGGGAAATGCCGCCGGAAGACGAAGCCCAGCCAAGCGAAAGCGAGATCGCGGGGGTCATTGCGCAGCTCGATTCGCGGATCAGCGAGGGGCGGGCCGCTCGAATGGCGGCGCGACCTGCGGTGGCGCACTATCGGCTGAGCCGGAAGGAGTATCAGAACACCGTCTACGATCTGTTGGGGGTTCGCTATGATCCCGCCAAGCCGGGAGAGCTGAACGAAGATCCCCGGTGGCAGGGCTTCGAACGTATTGGTTCGCAGCTCTCGCTCGCCCCTTCTCATGTGGAACGTTATTATCGTGCGGCCGAGACGGTGCTGGCGCGGGCGTTTCCTGAGAAGCCGGTCGAGACCCGGAAGGTTCGCAAAACGGCTGCGGAGATTCGTTACGCGGGCGGCGGGAAGCAGCAGGCTTACCTTGATCGCTTTGGGATCAAACGTCCGCTGCGCGCCCTGATTTTTCCGGGGAGGACGCAGCAGGCTTTTAGCCCGAACTGGTTTGGCCGGACCGGGCCGGAGCACAGCGGTCTCTATCGCGCGCGCATGCAGGTGAGTGGGATTCGTCCGGTCGGAGGACAAAGGGCGCATCTTCGCATCGGCACGAACACGGGTGAAGAAAGTAACGAAGGCTTGGTTGAGTTGGATATTCTGGCGCCGGAGGACAAGCCGCAAGTCGTCGAGTTCGAGGTGTTTCTGGAGATGCCCGTCAGCCTCGATTTCAACGTGGTGGCGACCGATATCATCGATCGGCAGAAGGGCGGGCATTACCGCAATGCTTTGTCCCAACCGTTTTATATTTTCACCCACAGCAGCGAAACAAGTCTGCTGAATCCCACCGCGCCCAAGATGTTCGATGAAGCCGGCAACGGAATCTATTCGATGGTACTGCTGGACTGGATTGAGTGGGAGGGTCCGCTCGAGAGCGAAGCCGAGCGCGCCGCCCGCGAGGGTTTGCTGCCGGGTGATGAGGTAAAGGCGGAGGAGGTCGCGAATCATTTGCAGCGTCTTGCGGAGCGTGCCTGGCGTCGACCCGTGCCGAAGGATGAACTGGCGCCCTACCTCCGCGCTTACGAAGCGGAGCGTGCTGCCGGAGAAGATGTGCTGGCCGCTTATCAGGTCGCCCTGCTCGGAGTGCTGACCTCCCGTCATTTCACCTATCTGGTGGAGGGCGATGCCGTGCCGCGTGAAAAGCTCACGGACTTCGAACTCGCCTCGCGGCTTTCGTATTTTCTGTGGAGTTCGATGCCGGACCAGGGATTGATTGACGCAGCCAAAGCCGGGAAGCTGGCCGGCGGCCCCGATGATCTGGCTGCACATGTCGATCGCATGCTCGCGGACCCGAAGATCGATCGCTTCATCGACGACTTCCCGCGGCAGTGGCTTCAGCTGCATCGTCTGGGTATGTTCCCGCCGGACGGCAAATTGTATCCGGACTACGATGTCTGGCTGGAGGCGAGCATGCGCGAAGAGGTGGTCCACTTCTTTCGCGAGGTCTTTGCGAACAACCTGTCCCTCGACTCCTTCATCTCTTCCGACTGGACGATGGCCAATCCGCGCCTCTGTGAATTCTACGGCCTGCCCGAGCCGAAGGCATCCGGTTTTGAACGCGTGTCGTTTCGTCCCGGGGATCATCGGGGCGGCCTGCTGACGATGGGGGCGATTCTCGGGCTGACCTCGGACGGCACACGGCATCGTCCGGTTCACCGCGGGGTTTGGGTCAGCGAAGCAATCTTCGGGAAAACCCCGCCGCCGCCGCCGGCGAATGTCGGTGCGATCGAGCCAAATCCGCCGGAAAGCCCCAAGGCGACGATTCGGCAAAAGATCAAGGCTCACGCCCAAAACGCGAACTGCGCCGCCTGTCACCGCAAAATTGATCCGCTCGGCCTGGCGTTTGATCAATTCGACGCGATTGGCCAGTGGCGCACCCATGAGCGGGTGGAAAAAGGTAAGGGAGACGATCCCCCGGTCGATGCCAGTGGCGAGCTGCCCGATGGCCGTGCCTTCGGGGACGCGGAAGAGTTTAAGAATCTGCTGTGGGAAGACCGCGACCGGTTCCTCCATGCTTTTGTCGAGCATCTTTGTACTTACGGGCTGCGCCGCGTTCTCACCATCGATGATCGGGCGGACGTGCAGTCCATCGTAGACGAGGCGAAGCGGAAAGGTTACCGTCTCAAGGAGATTATCCGTGCCGTCGCCTTGTCCGATCTCATCCAAATGCGCTGAAACTCCATTCCCATGAGCAATATCCAGACCCAATCCTGGCTGATCAACCGCCGCCATGCCCTGCGCGGGCTCGGCAGCTTCATCGCCCTGCCGCTCCTCGACTGTATGCGCCCTTTGCGGGCTGCGGAGACGCCAACGACGCCCCGGCGCAGCGTGTTCATTTACATCCCCAACGGGGTGAACACTCTCGACTACCAGATCACCACGCCAGGCAAAGACTACGCCTTCTCACGTTCGCTCAAGCCGCTGGAAAAACACCGCAAGGTCATCACTCCCATCAGTGGTCTCCATCATCCGGGTGGACTGGGGCATCATCACAACTGTCAGAAGATCTGGCTGACCGGCGGTCAGCTCGGACCGACCGATCGCAACACCATTTCGGTCGATCAGCAAATGGCTGAGGTGACATCGCCGCACACGCGTTTTCATTCGCTGGAAGTCTCGAACAAGGGCGAGTCTCTGGCTTGGACTGCGGACGGAGTCCGGCTTCCGGCGATGGGCCGATGCCGCGAGATTTTTGCCCGCCTGTTCGAGGAACCCAAGAGTGGCACGGCTGCCCGGCGGCGCGCGCTTCGCCGCAAAGCAAGCGTGCTCGATTCAAATCTCGAGGAAGTGCGCAAGCTGGAGAAAAAGATGGGCGTCGAGGACAAGGGCCGGCTCGAGCAATATCTCAATGCGGTGCGTGAGACCGAGATCCGCACCGGGCGTGCCGATGCCTGGCTCGACATTCCGCGGCCCGCGATTGCCGATGACGATCGCAAGCGCACGAATCGCGAGGTGCCGCAAACCCAGGCCGGCGAGTATTTCCGGACGATCTACGATTTGATCGTGCTCGCCTTCCAGACCGATGCAACCCGGGTTGCCACTTTCAGCAGCGGATCCGAAGGTCAGGGTCTGCCGATTCCGGAACTGGGCATCTCGCAATCGCGCCACGAACTCAGCCATCACAACGGAGATCCGGGCCACCTTGAGAAACTTGCGCAGAGCGACACTTTTGCGGTTGAGCAGTTCAGCTATTTCATATCGCGATTGTCCGAGACCAAGGATCTCGACGGGCGTTCACTGCTCGACACCACGATGGCTTTGTTTGGCAGCGGCATGGCCTACGGGCACAGCCACGGAAATGCCAACCTGCCGCTTGTTTTAGCTGGTGGAGCGAACTGCGGGATCAAGCATGGCAAGCACCTCGATCTCAACCAGGGGCACTTTGATGGCTACCAGTTGGATGATCCTGGCGAGCACTATCGCCTCTGTGGTCGCCCGGCGAACAGCGAGGCTCACATGAGCAACCTGCTGCTGACCATGGCGCAGAAGATGGGTGTCGAAAGCGATCGTTTTGGCGACAGTAACCGCGACCTGGAGTTAGGATGATCCGCTTCTCACTTTTATTTTTGATGCTTTTTTGTGTCGGGCACGCCGCGGAAAAGGCCGCCTTTCGTCCGGAACCGGGAAAGTTTCCACCCCTTGCCGAAGCCAAAGCCTATCGTGGTGAACTGGTCTTCGTCGACCACGTGAACCGCCGCGGAAGTCTGCGTCTGCATGTGGACGGCCATTTCCATGACGGGAAATTGCACCACTTCGCGATGCTGCCATACGGCATGATCCGTTACCGTGGCGCTCCGGCGGAGTTGCGGGACATTCCCATCGGCACCGTCCTGTATGGGCGATTTTTCCTGCCGCCGGATCCCAGGATTTCGTCTGTTCCCAACTCGAACGGAAGTGATGTGACGCAGCCCGCCGAGAATCATGCGATCCTGCTGGAGGACGGCCCGAGTCTTTGTTTGCGTGAAGGAAAAGCGTGGAAGCTTTCCGAACTCGAAATCAAAGGAACAGAAGGCCATCTGGTCGTTAGCCTGGACCGCAAGAAAGGCGGCGATGGTCTTGGCGGCGAACACAAAGTAACGATCGACGGCTCCACCCGTATCTGGCGAGGCCGGGAATTGCTCGGCCTCGATGAACTTGTGGCGGAAGGCATCTGGCCGGCGAAGGGCCGGAAGCAATTTGAAGGGCAGTCCATCCGTCTCGGCCTCACCTGGAATCCGCAATATCTTTACCAACATTTCCACGTTGCCGATCTCTGGCTCGACGAAACCGCCCTGAAAGTCGCGAGCGAGCGGCAACGCCAGCGGCACATCCGACACCTCCGCCTTCGTTGGATGCCGGCACGAGTGGACACGATTGACTATGGAAAATTCGGTCGCGCCAAAATCACGGCGACCTTGTTTGGTGGCATGGATGAATCGCTCTACGCCGATTTTAAGACCGGCCTCGGCGGCAAAATGGCGGCCGCGGAAAACACCCTTCGGACTTGGTGGCCCGATCACGATGGCATGGACGGCAAGATCACTTCCGTGGAAAATCTCGAAGGCGAACCTCAATTCGGCAGCAGCGGGATTCAGATCCAATTTGAGGTTCCTCTGATCCTGGAGGGATTCAACCCCGGTGCCACCGTCCGGATCCGCCCCCAGAGTTGGCCCAACGTCAAACCGCCGCTTGAGGAGCGTGTTGACAGCTTTGAGGACCGCTGGCCGGGCCCGGAAATCTTTCGAAAGTGAATAGAAAGTGGCAGGGATGATTTCCGCGGGAGCAACTTTGGGAGATTCCGGTGACCGGCGATATTGGGCCGGGCGGGCGTTGATTATCGTTTCTTTTTTTCGGCGCGAGTAAAAAAAGATTCATTTAACGGCAATACAAGCGGTAAGCCTCCGTTGGTGCCTCTTGAACCTCCGTGGATGACTTTCTCTTAACCCAAAATGCCAAAATCATGGGCACTCCGACCGGGCCCGCAAACTACAAATCGAACTCAACCATTTACCAACCTCTTGATTGTGAAAAACCTAAATATTGCTCCTTTGTTGATCGTCCTTGCTGCCGTTCTTACAACCTTCAGCCCTTGTCTTCACGGTGAAGAGATCTTGTCCGAAGAAGACCGCGACGAGAAAAATGGAGAAAATCAGAAATTTTCGATCACCCGGTCGTGGTCCCAGGAAAAGAACTACGAACGGACCTACTGGGTCAATGTTCCGGAGCGTGATGCCGACAGCCAGAAAACTTTGCCTGTTATCATTTTTTTGCATGGCAATGGAGGCAATGCCAAAGGGCTGCAGCGAATGGTTCGCGCCCGCTACCCGGAAATTTCCCGCCAGTTTATCACGGTATTTCCAGAAGGTTACCGGGAGAGTTGGAACATTGTTTCGGAACGATCAAAAGCCGATGACCGGGGATTTATCGAAGCCATCATCCTGAAACTCGCCAAGCGTGCGGATGTCAGGATGAATGATTTTTCAGTCATGGGGATTTCCAATGGAGCCGCCCTGGTTAACCAGATCGCCATTGAGAGCCAACTCCCTCACATCAGGAACTCTATCGCCGCAGTCAGTCCGCTGAACGGTTTTCAGCACGATGGCACGCACTTCAAGGCGATGGGGAAAGAGAATGGCTACCGTGCGATTGCCAAGCCGCTTTCCGGGAAACGGCTCCTGAACATCTCAGGGACAGACGATCCGCTCGTCCCGTATCAAGGCGGTCCCTCCAAAGCCATTCCCGCGAAAGGTGGTAAACTTCCCTTCGTGAACGCTGAAGAATCCATTTTCTTGTGGGCCAAGCAGATGGGATACGAAGGGCGAAAGCTTACCGAGCCCAGTCGAGTGAACGGTAAGATCGAAATTTTTTCCTATCTCGATGGGGATGTCGTTCATTTTAAGGTGAACGACCATGGTCACAATGCCACCCGGGCACTCGGTGAACGTCTGCTTTTGGACTTCTTGCAGGGCAAATAATCACCTGTCCCAATGGTCGATGATCCGGAGTAGCCGTAAAATCGGGGTCACGATAGCGCGGGTGCCAAGGGTGATATCGATCTGGAATCAGCGCTGGCACAGACTCCGCTGGTCAAAAATCGACTGCTGTGGAAAAACGTCGCGGAACCGGTGAGGATGGGGGATACGCCCGAAAAGAAAGAACAGCGGTCAGGCGTCGCGCAACGGCAAGTTGGAGGCCGGGTTTTGAGAATGAGGTCTTAGTGGTCGCCCAGTTCCTGGGGTTTGTAGCCGCCCTTCGATCTGAAGTAGAAGAAGATGATCAGGTAACAGACCAGCATGAAGGCCGGGAGGATGGCGACCTGTCGGAAGGCGGCCTTCTTGTGGGGATACTTGGTCCCGGTGATGGTGGCTTGATCTTCGGAGCTGAGGGCATTGACCTTATCGGCATCGAGAGTTTGGACCTCGCCGATGAAGGTGAGCTTTTGTGGTTCGTTGGCAACTTCCTCGAAGAGGGCGGGATGGTTCTCTTTTAGGTCGGCGCTGATGCCTTTATCCTGAAGACCGCCCATGATGGGGGTGCCGAGGATTCCCATGCCGAGGACCCCGACGGCGGAGACGCCATTGAGGGTCAGCGGTCCGCCCTTGGGAAACTGTTCGGAGACCAAACCGAGGGTGGTGGACCAGAGGAAGGTCTTCCCGAGGGCGTAGACGGTGGCAGCGACGATGATCCAGAAGGCCGCGGCCTGGGAGAGGAAGAGGAGGCCAATGATGGCGACGATCGCACTGACGACAAGAAGCCCGATGGGTGAGAAACGATGCACAATTGGCCCGGCATAGAAGCGCAGGATCGTCATGATGGTGGAGACGTAGATGAAGATCCAGCCGGCTTGCGCGGGAGTGAAGTCGGCACCGAGGAGGTCTGGCATCCAGCTGTCGGTGCCCAGCTCGGTGGTGGCGAGCGGGCCCATCGTGATGAGGACGAGCAGGAACATCCAGTGTCCGAAGCTTCGGGTGTAGAGTCCGGCCAGGACGGCAACGACCAGGGCGATGGCCAGAGGAACCACGAAGGGCAGGTTCACGTCGGGGTTCATGCTGGCGGCGATTTGTTCGATGCCGAGCACGAGGAGCCAGGTGATGATGAAGAAGCCAACCGCTCCGACCTGCCCGAGCATGTCGCGGTAGGGGACCTTGGCGGCGACGCGTTCGTTGACGGGGAATTTGCAGGGCAGAATGAGGAAGGCGTAGATGACCACGGGGATGAAGCACATGGCATACTTCAGATGCCAATCAGCGTCGCCAAGGACGATGGAGGTGAGGGCTCCGAGGGCGAGTCCGGCGGGCCAGCCGGCGTGGAGGATGTTGAGCCATTTGGCTTTTTCCTTCTTAAAGGCGGTGGCAATGACCGGGTTGATGAAGGCCTCGACCATGCCGTTGGCGATGGCGATGAGGAAGACGCTCCAGTAGAGAGCGGTGGGGGTTTTTGCAAAAAGGGTGAGGAGGAGGGAGGCGATGTGGCAGGCCATCGCGATGAAGGCCGTGGTCTTGTAGCCGATCTTGTCGATGATGAGACTGAAGACGATGATGCTGATGGCGAAGGGCCAGAGGCCGACGCCGAAGATGCGTCCTTTTTCGGCTTCGCTGAGGCCGAATTCGGATTGCCAGTCGCCGATGATGTTGGCGCGGAGTCCGAAGACGAAGGAGGTGGCAACGAGGGCGACAAAGCAGGCCCAGAAGAGTCGTTTGTTGGAGGCGTCGGTGGAGTCAGTCATGGTTCTTTGGTTGGTGGTGGTGTGGGTTTCGTGGAGACGGGTGGTCCACCGGTGGATGAAGAGGTTGTTGTTGAAGGCGCCGATCTCTTCGACCATGCCGGCACTTTCGTGACCGGGGGCGAAGGGGAAGGAATCTTCAAAGAGCAAGAGGGGGGGGAGAATCGCGAGGCAGTGGATTTGAGAAAAAAAGAGACGGCTTGAAAAGCCGCCTCCTGGTGATTTAAGGAACAGAGCCGACGGTAATATTACGGCTTGTTTGAGTAGTTCTTATCCTTGATTTGCGTGTAATAATCGAAGGAGGTTTTTGCTTTGAGGTGGACGTTTTCGATGAGCTCGATGTGTCCATCGATGAAGCAGCAGTGGACGCTGTCCTTGTAGTTTCCCTGCGGGGCATTTTGCATGTTCTTGAAGACCCAGCCGGCCGTTTTTTGATCGTCATCGGCTTCACCGAAGTAAATCGTCGTGGGCGCATCTTCGACGTGGCTGAGCCGAACGGTGTAGGCATTTTCCTCCTGAGCGTTCGAACTGACGTCTCCCCCGAGTTCCGCATTGTAAGCGTAGCTGCCGTGGCTGAGGTCGGGATCGTTGTAGAGGGAGTCATACTTGGATTTCCCCCCTCCCAGGTCTTTCTCCGAAAGAGGGTTTTGCAGAAGGGTCTCGGAGGGAAGAGTTATCCAACGGTAACCGCCGCTGTTGCGATTTGCGAGGTCGAGCTTTTCCGCGACGAGGTCCCACCAGACAAAAGAGGCTTCCTGTCCATCTTGAAGGCTGCCCTTGTAGGGCGGGAAGGTGTTGGGGGCGTGGAGGCCGGTGTTGACCCCTTCGGTTTGGATGGAGGAGAGGGCGCCGTAAATCTCCTTCATATTCTTGGAGGCCTTTCCGGCTGCGGCAGCTTTGAGCCCGAAACGAACACCGGTGATGGCGAGGCCGGCAAGAGCAAGGATGATGGCAATGACGACAAGGAGTTCAACGAGAGTGAATCCCCGGCGTTTCGATGTGAGAGTGTGTGCTTTCATATGGTTTTTATAAAGTTGGACTGCTGAGCGGATCGATCAAGCAGATTTCACTCCCTGAGCAGATCTTCCTGAACTTCCTTGTTGTTTTGAACCGGGAATCCTCGTTTTGGAGGGTGGTGATGAAAGTCAAAGCTCCCGCAATGGTCAGGATGAAGGCCACCAGAAATTGTGGCGGGACGGCAGGGGGAGAGGTCTTTTTTGAAGTCACTTTTAAAAACGGAGCCAAAGTGGATGTCAGACAAGTTTGTTTTTGCAGAGATCAAAGTCTCGCTTCTTGCTGAAATTCTGTAGGATGAATTCATGAACGATTTTTCCCGCCGCAAGTTACTCTCCTCTTTGGCACTGTCCTCCGCCGCTTGTCTGACCGGACTGGGTCAGGAGAAAAGGCACGGCAATCCAATTGGTGTTTCGACCTACAGTTTCTGGGGGTTTCAGCGTGATGAGCTCCGCGATATCGGAAAATGCATCGATCTGGCGGCCAGGATGGGTTTTGACGGCGTGGAAATTTTGCAAATCCAAATGGAGGATTTTTCACCGGCGGCTCTCCAGAAGATCAAACGACAGGCCTTCATGGCCGGCGTGGACTTGATGGGTTTTTCAACACACCAGGACTTTGTGGATCCGGACGAGATTGTAAGACGCAGAAATGTTGAGCAGACGATCACCTATATCGAGCAAGCCTATGCCTTGGGAATTCCCACCCTGCGGATCAACACGGGACGCTGGGGAACGAGCAAGGATTTCGATGCCCTCATGGCGAATCGGGGAATCGAGCCGGTCCTGGAAGGGCACACCGAGAAGGAGGGGTTTGAGTGGGTCATCGAGTCGATGAAGCAACTGGTGCCCTATGCCGAGAAGTGCGGCGTGGTGCTGGGTCTGGAGAATCACTGGGGGCTGGGCTTAACTCCGGAAGGGGTGATGAAGGTGGTTGATGCGGTGAAGTCGCCCTGGCTGCAGGTGACCTTGGATACCGGAAATTTTCTCGAAGATCCCTATGCCCGCCTTGAACAGCTGGCTCCGCACACGGTCCTGCTGCAGGCGAAAACTTATTTTGGGAAAGGCCGCTGGTATACCTTGGATCTGGACTACGAGCGCATCGGCAAAATTATGAAAAAGGCGAACTACAAGGGGTATGTCTCCTTGGAGTTCGAGGGATTGGAAGATCCCATGACGGCAGTGCCGAAGAGCTTGGAATTGTTGAGAAAGCACTTCTCGTAGGGAGAAGACCACCGCTGCACTCAAGATAAGATATCCGATTACTTTTACGAGGGTGCCAGGAAATGGTTGCGGCGCTGAACAGGTTCTCCTTTTTAGAGCGTTTGAAGAATGCGACGGAGTAGTCGTGGTATTTCTTCGGGCTGCGTCCATTGCCGAGTTCACCGTAATCGTGGGAGAAGTCCCAAGTGAAGGTGGTGTCGGTGGTGGAGTGGGGGAACTTTTCCAAGGATGCCAGTGAGGAAGCCGTTGTTTTTAAAATGGGAAAAAACGGTGGGGATTTTTTTTTGGGAGGGGATTGAAGCCGTAGCGCCCGGTGGCGATGATGCTTCGGCTGGGGGCGCAGATGGCGATGTTGACGTGGCCGCGGAGGAAGGTGTGGTTGTCGGCGGAGAACTTCGAGAGATTGGGGGTGACGTCAGGGACGCCTCCGCCGTGGAAATCGAGTTGTTCGTGGCCGAGGTCATCGGCGGTGAAAAGGAGGACGTTGAGTGGTGCTGCCACCAGTCCTGACGCGGTAGCGGGAAATGCGAGGAGGGTGACGAGAAGATGTTTCATCGCTACTTTGTTTTTGCGGTAGAAAAGGAGAGCTTTTGAATGAGTTTGGATTCGTCTTCCGGGAGGCCGGAACTGAAGTTGATCTTTCCCGGGTCTTCCTGGAAGAAAGTGACGTAGAAGACACACGCTGCGAGGTAGGCTCCTTTTTTGGACGGGTGGCTGCCGTCCTTTGCGTAAAGAGCCTGACCGAGTTCGGGGTCTTTTTTTCGAAGTGCGCTCCAGGTGTCTCCGACGGGTGCAAGAGTGGCTTTGCAGGCTTTGGCGGTGGAAGCGTAGCTCTTGCTGAGAGCATTTTGCATGGAGTCGTAGGAGGGGAAGGTCCTGGGATTTTGTTTGTCGCCGTCCCGTCGCCCCCAGGTTTGGTAGAAGACGGTTTGGGCGCCGGAGGCGTCGATGATTTTGTCGAGGCCGAGTGCGGCCTTTTTGAAGCGATCGGGGAAAAGAGCGGGAGTTTGGCTTTGGTCCTGAAGGACGACGAAGTGGTATTTTCCGTTTTTGATTTTCTCGACGGTTTCCTCTTTGGAGAGGTGAAAGGCGAGGGTCTTGCCGCCTGGATTGATGAAGGTGAGTTGGGTCTTGGCGTGGGGGGAGGACTTGATGAGGTCGATGACGGTGTTACGAATGCCGCCGGTGTAGCTGTTGCCGATGAAGAGGATCTTTTTGGGTGTTTTTGGAGCCGGTGTTTTTGGAGCCGTTTGGCCGAAAGTAAACGAAGTGAGGAAGGAGATGATCGCAAGGGGGAGGGTGATTGATTTGCAGGTCATTGCCAAGTAGTAGCGGGGGTGAAAAGAAACCGCAATGAAGTTGGGATAAGAGTGACGGAGGGGGGCTTGACGAGGAGCCCCGAAGTTGGCTGATGCATCGTTCAAGATCATTCGGACGGAGTTTACGGTTGATGGTGCGGGGGGCGCAAAATGAATCGGCTGGCTTGGGCCGCGGAGTCGGAAGCGGCCGATGGTGAGATTCCACCGTTGAAGGGACAATTGGAATTGATGCTGAAATCGAAGTGAATCCACTTTTGAGATGGAAGGGCGCGATGTTTGTGGCGTATCCTTTTAACTTGTTATGAAACGACTCGTCCTGATTCTGCCTCTTGTCCTTGCTCTTTTTAGCCCCCTGTTTCTTTCCGCGAAGAAAGAGGAGTCGAAGAAAAAGAAGATTGTCCTGATTGCCGGAAGTCGAAGTCATGCGTCCGGTGAGCATGAGTTCCGGGCAGGTTGCATGGTGTTGGCCAAGGCGCTGAACGAGCAGAGCGGGTTGGATGTGGAAGCCGTGGTGGTGGGGAAGGATTGGAAGAATGATAAGTCGGTTCTCGATGATGCCGATGCCGTCTTTATTTTCGCAGACGGAACCAGTGGGATTGCCGGGGAATGGGAATATCTTGATGGGCTGGCAAAGAAGGGGGTGGGAATGACTTTCATGCACTACGCGGTGCATCCCAATCCGGAGCAGGGGAAAAAATATTACCAACCCTGGATTGGCGGAGCAATGGAGTCGGGTTGGTCGGTGAACCCGCATTGGGTCGCTGACATGAAGGTGATGAAGGATCACGAAGTCGGCAACGGGGTGCCTGAGACGGTGACCTGTCTGGACGAATTCTATTACAACATGCGTTTCGTTGATGATCGCAAGAAGGTGCTTGATCTGGTGACGGCGACACCAACCCGCGACAACATGCACAAGTACATCAACCTTTGGAATCAGCACGGAGTCGATGGTTTGAACAAAGAGCAGACTCTCATGTGGGGTTACGAGCGTCCGAATGGAGGACGTGGGGTGGGCTTTACCGGTGGACACTATCACCATGGATGGGCTCTCGATGGATTTCGCACGGTGGTCTTGAATGCGATCGTATGGACCGCCGGAATAGAGGTTCCCGAGGGTGGGGTGAAATCGAATCCACTGACCGAAGAGGATCTCAATGCGAATCTTGACGAATACGGAAAGGGGAAGCGGCATTTGAAGCTGCCCAATCCAGCGGATTGGAAGAAGCTGAAGCCGGCACGGGTGGACGAGAAGCGTGAGGCGAAGTTTAAGGCCAAGTAGGGCTTGCCCCTTCAATCTAAGGGAACGGTGAATCCTCCATCTCCTGAAAATGAGCTTCCATTTTCACGCCGATTTGGTCGCCTTTACCAGCTGATGTTCGGTTTTGGTGTCCTTTGCGAAACCGGACCCGAATCACTGGTCGTTTCAAAAGCGGGAGGTCCGGGAGGTATCGGAAATGGGAGAGGAGAACCCGATTGATGTCTTTCTTCTGAAGCGTTCGATTGCAGAGTCGGGGGATGGTTTTTGCGGGGAGGTTCTCCAAGCATCCGGTGACGCATTTGTTGAATCGTGGAGATCCGACCCAACTTCAGGGGGAAGTGCTTCCGGGAATCCCCGGAATTACTCGATTGGTTGGCGCAGAGGTTCGTGGATGACGGGTGGTCGATGACTCCTCTGCAAGCGCTGAATCTTTTCAACAGCACTTTCATCAGTGAGCAATTTCAAATATTTTCCGAACGGCTGGAGGTTGAGGCCGGAGAAGAAATCGACGAACAGATCAAGCGGGCGTTTCGATGCTGTTTTGGAAGTCCTCCGCAAGCTGATGAGATGTCGACGGGGCGGGCCGGGTCAGGACTGGCTGGGATCGCTTTGAGCCAGCTTTTGGCATCCCATGGTTTGTTGGGTGCGGAGGCCTATTTTATCCACTCGATGACGAACAAAGCGAACACGCACGGACCGGGTGAGAATTTCATGTCGACCGGGTTGTCCGACCCGCGCGGGGTGCCCCAGTCGAGCGTGAATAATTGGGGGTGGGATTCTCGCCGGCCCTTTTTCAAGAAAGGCCTTTTAACACGCGGAAGCCGATTGGGAATCAAAGGTCTTTATAGCTTTGGTCAGACCGATAATTTCGGACATCGGGCGGTTGAGAAGGTGGTGACGAGGTATGACTTTCACGCGACCCTTCTTTATCTGCTTGGTCTTGATCACGAGAGGCTGTCCTTCCATCACAACGGCATCGAGCGTCGGCTGACAAACGTGTTCGGGAAAGTGTTGTGGCGATTTTAGGATAAAAAAAGCCACGCTCCGCTTGGGAACGTGGCTTTGGGAAGTGACGGGAGTGTTTAGTCGGGGATCTCGTTGAGAGTGTAGTAGACGTCGGGGTGCCAGAGGGTTGTGCCTTTGGCAGACTTGACGCCGCTGAGATTGAAGTGATGCACATGTCCGCGGACGCGTCCCGAGACCTTCAGGTGGACCGACTTCTTGTCAGGAGCGACGGTGATGGCGTCAATCGTGGGGGTGGCCTTGTCGACTTCGGGGCTGCCGTATCCTTTTTGGTAGATGTAGGTCCAAGCTCCGGTTTGGTAGGAAGCGGGATTTTTGGCGGTGGCGACATCGACGGGCTCGGTGAAGCTGATCACAAAGCCATCGGGTTTGGCGTGCATTTCGTGCATTTCGAAGGGTGTTTTGCCAGTCCAGCGGACGCGCTCGAAGGTGAAGGTTTTGCCTCCACGGGCACCCCAGCCACGATTGGTGCCACCGACAAAAAGAGTGGCATCCTCACCCATGCGGGCAGGAACGATGCCGGAGCGGAAGTCTTCGAGGTATTTCCAGGCGGCACCTTGATAGAGGCCTTTGACTTTTTCAAGATAGACGCGCTGGACCTGGGAGTGGGTTTGTTCTCCGACGAGGACCTGGCCCTGGAAGGGTCCGAATTTTCCGCCGGTGTTGTCGTAGATGACTGCAGTGGGGGACTGGCCGACTTTTCCGTGAGGAAGAATGATGGCAGGAGGGATAATGCGCTTATCCTTGTCATGCTCGGTGACCATGCGGGATCCGCTGGTGGGGTTTGGAGGCTCTTCCATTCCTTCCTCAAGTTTGACATATTTGTTGCCGGTGGGGTTGCCCATGAAGCCGCCGGGTTTAAGCCACTTGAGGGACGAGGAACCATTCCAAAGCCCCTGGTTGTCGGTGTAGAAGGCATCGCCGGCCTGGTTGAAGCCGATGCCCCCCGGGGAACGGATGCCGGGGCTGGTGGGCGTTGCGGTGCCATCGAGGTTGTAGCGGTAGCACCATCCACGCCAAGGGGACTTGTCGCTGGCGCCGCCGGATCCGGTGAGGCAATGGACAACCCAGATGTTGCCGTCTTTGTCGGGGTCGGAGCCGAAGTTGTATTCGTGGTAGTCTCCGTCGATCCCCCAGTGATGGGTGATGGTTTCGAATTGATCGGCACGACCGTCGCCGTCGGTGTCAGTGAGTTTGGTGATCTCGGGGCGCTGGGTGAGGTAAAGAGAACCGTCCTTGTAGAACATGCCGAGAGGCTCGTGCAGTCCGCGGGCAAAGAGGGTCCATTTGACCTTGGAAAGATCCTTTTCGTAGGCCCCTTCGCAGATCCAGACGTCGCCGCGCCGGGAAGACACGGCGACTTTTTTTCCGGGCATAATGGCGATGCCCCCGAGCTCAAGGACCTCGCCTTCAGGCGTTGGGATTTCCTCGCGGAGGTAATACTCGGGTTGCCGGGGATCCGCCAATGCGGTCGAAACGAGGACGGCGGAGAGAATAAAGTTTTTCATAGTGATGTGAGTTAAAATTGGAGGTGGTCCGCTTACTTCCAGGTGTAGTTGATGGTGACGGTGTGGGTTCCCGGAGTGAGGGGAACGGGGATGAGAAGCTCGTTCTCACGAGTGAAGGGGGGGTGCTCGGAAGAGGAGACATTGATGAGGAGTTCGTCGTTGAAGGTGAAACTGCGTTCGCCTCCGCCTTGGACCCGTCCGCCGCTGAGAGCGCGGAAGTAGAGTTGATCGTTGGCCGAGCCGGGTGAGGGGACTTCGACTTTGATGGTGCGGGTGAAACCTTCCGCGGTGGGTGCGGGGAAATCCTGCACCTTGATCGGGCCGAAGTGGTAATTGAAGGTCGGCTGCTGCTGCTTGTTGAGGTTGTAGCCTTTGAAGCGCGGCTTGAGTTTTTCGTCGGCATCTTTCGGCCAAGGGGTGGTTTGGCTTTCGAGCATGGCGAAGGGGAGGCCGCGGTTTACGGTCATGAGGTGATCGCCGGCGGGAGGCTGGAAGCCCTGTCCTCGGTTAATCCAGTGACGGGCCCCATCCATGAAGTCGCCTTTCCAAATCATGTCGAGGCTCATGGAGTCGCCGCTGAAGGCGAGATTGACGCCCTCCGAATATCCCGCCCCGATTCCCCGGGGATCGGTTCCGGCAATGAAGTTGCGGTAGATGATTGCTTCACCTTCGGGAGCGACAATGGGAATGGACTGGCCACCACCACCACCACCACCACCACTTGATTTGGTGTCGGAGAGGAATTGCTTCTTCATCTTGGGGCCTTGCCAGGCGAGAGAGATGAATTCCTGACCGGCAAGCTCGAAATATTCGATTTTGATGTCAGCGCGGCCTTTTTTGAGTTGAATCGACTTCGTGGTCGGTTTGCCGGCGGGGCCGACATAGTTGCGGGTGATGATTTCCTTGCCGTTGACGGTCACCGCTCCGCCGTCGTCAGTGTCATAAGTGAAGGTGTATTTGCCGTCGCGGGGAACATCAAGCCAGCCCTCCCAGACGAGTCCGTAGTTGTCGCGCTGATCATTCTTGAGAGCGGCATGTTTAAGGGAAATGAGACCTTTTTTCTCCTCTTCGGCGTTTGCGGCCTTGCTCTCACGGAGATCCGCAATGGTTTTGAAAGCCCCGTGGTGGGTGTAGGAAAGGAGATCACGAATCGCGGGGGGCTTTTCGATCGGGTATTTCTTTAGGAGCTGGTTGGCCTTCCATAACTCGTTTCGCTTTGCGGTGGTCTTTCGCATGGCGGCGATTTGCTCTTTGGTGACTGCTGATTCCTTGTTGCCCCAGCTTGAGCGAACATAGCTGATGATGTCGGCGATTTGGTCGTCTTTTAAGGAATCCTTGTGAGGAGGCATTGCCAAATCATATTTTTTCCCGGCGACTTCGAGTTTCCCCTGCAGTCCGTGAAGAACGATCTCAATTGTGCGTTCCGGTTTGCCTCTTACCCATTCGCTCTCGGCCAGAGGAGGGTTTTGGCCTCCGCTAATGCCCTTCCCATCAGGGGCATGGCAGGCTCCGCAGTAGAGTTCGTAGGGTGCCTTGCCGGGGTGGTTGGCGAGGAGGAAGGAGGTCGATAACAGGGTGGCGGCAAAAAATGGCTTCATTTGTTAAGTAATGCAATACGGGGAATTTGAGACAGTCTGACAAAAAAATGAGGTAAAACGGGGTGAGTGACCGCCAG
>CALFSW010000101.1 GCA_937916505.1 uncultured Verrucomicrobiales bacterium
GATAGAGTGAGGTGCTAGCACCGAAAAGACAATCAGGAGGGTAGCGATCTCTTCGGCCCTGACAACGTAACAATGAAGTGTTGGTCCGCAGATTAGTTGAAGACGCGCGGGCAGGCCTGCAACGAGGTCATTCAAAGAAAATCCGATCTACCGACAAGTGAGATCCCGGTGCCTCAGTCGGCCCCGGGGCCTTCGAACAGAACACCGGCCTGATCCATGCGCTCGCGTAGAGAATCCGCGAGGGGACCGTCATTGGGGCTCTCTCCGGACTGTAACGAGAAGCGGATCAATCCGAGGAAATAGTCGCTGATTATGATCTTAAAGATGAGAATGCTTCCGCCGAGCTTGCAAATAAAGTGCAGGACGCTGGCGGCGTCGGCGTCCGGGTGATTGGCGAGGAGCCATGCTGCTCCGGCGATCGCAATTGCGTAGCAACTGAGGACCCGGAGTTTCATGGACTCGAGCAATTCCGAGGCCTGGCGCAGTGAGGACGGGCGAATCAGACTGGTCACCTTGGCGAGAACCAGGAGCGGGGCAGCAGTGAGGGCCGCGAACATGATCACGGACGGGATATTGCCGATCTGAATGGCCAGAATCAGGGCAATCAGGAAGAAGAGTGCACTAAAGGGGGCAATGATGAGGGCGATCCAACCTGAGAGCGACGATTCGGGAGTGATGGACTTCATAATGATCGAGGAGCGCAGGAAGGCCGGGAAGATCGAGATCACGAGGGGGACCAGACTGATCGCGTAATAGAGCCCGGCGTAGCCGGCCCACCCGAGAGATTCCACTTGAAAATGGGCCTGGACGAACCAGCGGCCTGGAATCAGCCCCATCGCGAACGGGAGCAGGAGGGCGGGTATCAATGCGAGGCGACCGAACATTCGTGAGCGCTGGTAGTTCTTCCAGGAAAAAAAGGACATGGCCACCAGGATCGCTGTTCCAACCGGGAGGATGAGCCCTGCGGCATTGGTGAAGTGGACAAAAGCGTGCACATTCGGGTCGGCTATCATCCGCATGGAATGGGGAAGCCCCAAGATGGAAGAGAGGATGATCAGGAAGGATCCCGTCATCAGGATGGTCCGACGCCATACCAGAAAGCCTCCCATCGTAGGATCGTTCTGCAAATCTTCAAACTCGCTGAGGTGATGGCGTTCGGAATCGGTAATTTTCAGCCCTTGGAGGTTACTTGAGAAGACACGCAGGGTCAGGGCCGGTAACGCGCGTCCGACGGAGCGCACCCGACCGGAACGGGGTGCGCCGGGATCCTTGCCGGTTCCATTGCCAGAGTTCTCGCCGACGAGGTATTCGCGGAAGGGACTGTCCTCAAGCGCGATCCACCTGGCAGTCCCCGCCGGGGCGATCCGGACCATCCCGCCGAGCTTGCCCTTCGTGATCAGCGTCACCAGATCGCTCTCGGTCACTGGGCTGGAGTGGTCCCCGCATTTGGTTTCATAACACCATAATTGCTCGGCTTTCATAAAAGAAGTTTGCTGTAGCCCAAGGAAGCGGGAGCGGCAAGGAATACTGCTAACTGACTGACTGCTAGGATTTTACTTTTGACGGAAAAGGAAGCCGGCTTTGGGCCGGGGCGGAGGGGGGAAATGGGGGCATGAAACAAACACCCACATCGCCCGGAGTCTCAATCATTTTATCGTTTTAAATTTACCACCCCATTTCATCAACATCGATCTGGCTCCGTTTTATGGGAACACTTCAGCTCAAGAAAAGAACGCGATCTGCGCCGCCAATCGCTTCATCCGTGTTCGTCTTCCGTCCCCGCAACCGTGAAGAACTACAATTTACGAAAGAAAAAGTGATCGAATCGCTCTCGCTTCTTACCGCTTTGCAATGCGGACACGGAAGAAGCGATTGGCGGCAGCGGAATCGAAAAGATCTGGTTGGGTTGATGTCCAGGAAACCATATCGCTGCTTGATTCGAGATAAACGTGATAACTCCCCGATCCGTCGTTGGGAATCACCACGTTCTGATGAGGGATGAGATCGGGAGTGTCCCCTTTTCGTTTAATATCAACGGTGGCGAGCGCGGCGTTGAGGCTGTTAAAATTGACCAGGCGCAGAGTGGCGGGTCCGGCGACGACGGAAGGGGTTTGGTTGCTCTCCGGTGGGGCCAGGCGAATGCAGGGTTGCGGATTATTCGATAGAATTTTCGGAAAATGTCTTCAGCATTGGGGAATGAAGAGACGCTATTTTTTGTCGATGAGTGGAGCTGTCCTTGGAGCAGGGCCGCTGGGGGCGATCGAGCCGATTGGGCGTGAGGGAGATCCCAGGCTCTTGTTGGGGTTGGCGGCGTATTCTTTTCGCAAGAAGATGAGGTGGATGAAGGGAAAGGCGAATGAGGATGAAGGGAAGCGGGGAAATTGGGGCATGTTCGACTTTATTGATTACTGTGCTGACCACGGCTGTGCCGGAGCAGAGTTGACGAGTTACTTTTTTCCGCCCGAGTTTGATGAGGCCTATTTGTTGAAGCTCAAACGTCATGCTTATTTACGCGGCGTGGCGATTTCCGGGACGGCAGTGGGGAATGTCTTTACGCATCCGAAGGGTGGGGAGCGGAGGAAGCAGATTGAGTATGTCAAAGACTGGATTCGGTATGCCGCGGTGATGGGAGCTCCGCATATCCGGGTCTTTGCCGGGAGCGCCTCGAAGGGGATGAGCCAGGAGGAGGCTGAGAAAAATTTCCTGGAGTGTTACGAGGAATGTTTAGAGTTGGCGGAAGCGAAGGGAGTTTTTCTCGGCCTGGAAAACCATGGCGGGATTGTTGCGGAAGCCGATGCGCTGGTGAGGATCATCAAGGCGGTCGATAGTCCGTGGGCGGGAATTAATTTGGACGGCGGAAATTTTCACACCGCAGATCCTTATGGTGATCTGGCGAAGATTGCGCCCTATGCCGTGAATGTTCAGATGAAGATGTCGCTCAAAAGGAAGGGCGCGAAAGAGAAGGAGCCGGTGGACCTTCCGAGGCTTCTTAAGATTCTCCGCGAGGCCAAATACCAGGGATGGTTTATCCTGGAGTATGAAGAGGAAGCAGACGCCGAAAAAGCGGTGCCTGGAATTCTCAAGGACGTGGCGAAGCTTCTGAACTCATTCTGCTGAAACGTCG
>CALFSW010000102.1 GCA_937916505.1 uncultured Verrucomicrobiales bacterium
GAATCACCCAACCAGAGGAATCCCATATAATGAAAAAAATTTGCATGATCTACCGAAAGCTTAGCCTGATAGGGCTCCTTCTAAGTCTTACCTCACAAGTTTCCATTGCAGGAGATAGACCCAACATCCTCCTCATCATGGCGGATGACCTCGGTTTTTCAGATTTGGGTTGCTACGGTGGTGAAATAGCAACGCCCAATCTCGACTCCGTCGCCGAAAATGGACTTCGCTATACTCAGTTTTATAATACGGCTCGATGCTGGCCGACGCGTGCCTCATTGCTCACCGGGTTTTATGCGCAGCAAGTTCGACGCGACAGCATCCCTGGTGCGGTATCAATCAACCAGGGAACAAGGCCCGACTGGGCTCCGCTTCTGCCTCGATATTTAAAGCCAGCTGGCTATCGCTCTTATCATTCGGGGAAGTGGCATATCGACGGCCTGCCTGTAGAGGAAGGATTTGATCGCTCTTACTACCTGCAAGATCAGGACCGTTTTTTTACACCCGGTAAACACCGGAAGGATGATGTTCCCTTACCTGTAGTGAAAAAAGAAGACGGTTACTACAGCACCATAGCACTCGCCGATCATGTGATCGAAGTCCTCGACGAGCATCATACAAAACATAGCGAACAGCCCTTTTTTCACTACCTGGCCTTTGCCGCACCCCACTTCCCGCTCCATGCGCTGCCGGAGGATATCGCGAAGTATCAAGAAATTTATCAAGTCGGATGGGATGTGATTCGAGAAAAACGATGGGAAAAGATTCGCGAACTGGGACTACCTGTGGGGGATAAACTCTCGGAGGTGGAACGCGAAATCGGCCCTCCCTACCACCGTGACGAACCCTTCGAGATTCTAGGATCAGGGGAAGTCAACAAGCCAGTCCCGTGGAATTCACTCACCGAGCAACAAAAGAAATTTCAGACTAACAAGATGGCGATTCACGCCGCGATGATCCATCGGATGGACATCGAGATAGGCCGCGTTTTTGAGCAGATCAAAAAAATGGGGCAGTGGGAAAACACCCTCGTAATGTTCCTGTCTGATAATGGCGCTTCGGCCGAGATCATGGTCCGCGGCGACGGACACGATCCGGCCGCCGCGCCAGGTTCCGCAGCGACATACCTCTGTCTTGGCCCCGGTTGGTCGACAGCGTGTAACTCTCCCTTTCGCCGCCACAAAACCTGGACCCACGAAGGTGGAATATCGACTCCAATGATCATCTCCTGGCCTAACGGTATTTCCTCTCGCGGTGAGGTTCGAACAACTCAAGGGCACGTCATCGATGTCGTGCCTACTATCCTCGATATCACTGGAGCGAACGACCTTGCTACTGATGGCCCTGATTCTCCGGGAAAAAGTCTCGTCGCCACTTTTACTGAGAATTCCATCGTCGAGAGAAGCCATCTCTGGTGGTTTCACGATGGTCACAAAGCGGTCATGAAAGACGGATGGAAAGCAGTAGCTGCCAACGGAGGTAAATGGGATCTCTATGATCTTCGCGCCAATCGCGCTGAGGCCATTGACCATTCGGGCGAAGAACCCGAAAAGGTCATTGAACTAGTCAAGATTTGGGATGATCAACTCGCCGAGTTTAAAGCCCTGGCCCTTACTTCGATGTCAGAAAAAGAGCGCGAATCCCAAAGAAAAGCAATGGCTCGAGGTCGAAGAAATAGTTCTGCTCAAAGAGCTGCTCTACCTCCAGCGAAGCAGTCGCTGTTCAATTCACAAAGCTTCGAAATTAAGGGGCATCCAGCATTTGTGATGAACCCGGAGAATCCCGCTCCAGGCAAGCCGTGGATCTTCTATGGACCAACTCTCCCTGGCTATCCCGACCGTGCCGAGAGCTGGATGCATCAGCAATTTTTGAAAGCCGGTATCGCAATCGCTGGAGTCGATGTTGGTGAAGCTTACGGAAGCCCTATGGTACTCCCTGTATTCGACGCTCTATACACGAAAATGCAGGAACTCGGTTTTTCCAAAAAGCCAATCTTACTGGGGAGAAGCCGTGGAGGGCTTTGGGTAAGTAGTTGGGCGGTAAAAAATCCAGAGCTCGTCACCGCGATCGCAGGTATTTATCCAGTGTACGACGTATCGACCTACCCCGGCTTGAAACGAGCCGCGTCGGCCTATCAAATGACGGCTGACGAATTGCAGACGAGATTGCCCGAAGTGAACCCTATCGAAAAAGCTTCTATTCTGGCGAAGCATAAAATACCGGTTTTCATTATCCACGGCGAAGAAGATACGGTGGTTCCGCTCGCAGAAAATTCCGGTCGTCTCGAGCAAATCTATCGGAAAAACCAGGCGGGAGACCTCATCACCCTGGTACGAATCAAAGATCAGGGGCATAGTTATTGGCCTGGCTATTTTAATAACCGGGAACTGGTCGATTTCGTCATCAAGCAGGCCCTAACAAACGCCCGTAATGCCGCGACCGCTCCGGAATCGAAAGCTGAATGAAGACTGGAAAATTTTCTCTGCATTGGAGGTGCGCTTCCCGTAGCGGGTGGCAGTCCTTCGAACGCTCTCCTAAGAAAATACTATGCGCAAAATTCTCTCTCTCCTTTTTCTAATCGCACTTCGGTCCAATTGTTGGTCCGCCGAATACGATGTCGTCGTTTACGGCGGGACTCCCGGCGGCATCACGGCGTCCATTTCCGCGGCCCGGGAAGGGGCGTCGGTCATCCTGCTGGAGCAGACCCGACACGTGGGCGGGCTGACCACGAGCGGATGGATGTTCGAGTTCGACCGGTACTTCAGCGGTTGGATGCTCGTCAATGCCAAGGGAAAATCCGGCGACAAGGTCACGATCCACTATGAACTCGGCGAGAAGGACACCTACATCCTCAAGGGCGACCCGGCCGGCGAAACATATGAAGCCCGCTTTACGATTCACCCTGTGCGCTACGTTCGCGTCGAAGGGCTCAAAGGGAAACCGACGAGCGAGACCGTGATGGGGCGGGAAGTCTACAGCGACATCGACATGCACGGGCGGTTCGTCTGCTCCAACAAGCTGTTCAATCAAATTCACGGGAACATCCAGCGTACGATGAGGGTGGTGTTGAAGGGGTTCGTTTTGGACTGCCTGCACCGCGAGCCGATTTTCTACAACGAGCCGGCGAGCTATTTCGGAAGCCTGTCGTCCCGCAAGCACATGCCCGGTCTATGGACTGACGTGGCCCGCAGTATCCCGCTGGCCGGCTCCGAAAACGGAGACCTTTCCGATATCGTGCCTCGGTTGCCAGGGATGAATCGACAAAGTGACGTTTCCCAGAACGCCGCCTATCCGATGCTCGTATGGTATCTCTATCAATGTCACGGTGACCAACGGCTGCTGGAAGAACATTACGACAGCGTCAAGGCCTGGGTGGACTTCATCGGCCGGGAGCTGGCGGGTGACGATCACATTGTCACCAAAGGCTGGCTCGGTGAACACATGCTGCCCGGTCGGAAAGTCGGGCGCTGGGAATTTATCAGCAAGGAAACACCCAAGGATTTCATCTGGACCTGTTTCTATTACCACAACACACGGACGCTGGCGAACATGTGCCGGGTGTTGGGCAGGAAAGGGGAAGGGGAAAGTTACGCGAAGCTGGCCCAGGAGATCAGGGCGGTGATCAACAAGAAGTGGCTGGATCGAAAGACCGGCCATTATGCCAGCAAGTCGCAAACGTCAGAGATCATCGCGCTTGCTCTTGAGATCGTGCCCCCGGAGCACAAGCAGCAGCTCATCGACAACATTGCCAAGACCATCAGGGAGGCCGATGGCGGCAAATTGCGAGTGGGGCATGTGGGCCTGCCCGGTTTTATGGAGTCTCTGGTCGAGAACGGTCTGGGCGAGATTGTCTGCGACGCGACTAACACGACCGAGTTTTCCGGCTGGGGCTGCATGATTGACCAGGGCGCGACCACCGTGTGGGAATCCTGGGGCATGCTCAAAGGCGGGTACCATGCCGAAGAGAGCATGACCATGCTGGCCGGTGTCGGTAGGCTCTTTTACGAGAGTATTGCGGGCATTCAAGAGCCCTCGTACTACGGGACCCGCAAGTTTGGTCCTGGCTACGCCAATTTCCAAATCAAGCCCCATGTGCTTGGAGATCTGAAGCACGCTGAGGCCTCGATCAAGACCGTCAGGGGTATCATCTCGTCGAGCTGGAAGAGAGCGAAGAATTCGTTCGTGCTGGAGATCGAGATACCCGTCAACTCGACGGCCAAAGTGAGTGTGCCCACGCTCGTCCTCAAGGCGGTTGCAATTACCGAGGGCGGCAAAGCCGTTTGGAAGAACAATTCCTATATCGATGGAGTCGCGGGAGTGACCAAGGCCCGCCGGGACGTCGACGGGGTGACGTTCGATATCGGTTCTGGACGCTACCGTTTCGAAATGAGCGGGGTGAAAACCCCGTAGGCTACATTAATTCAAACACAACGATCGCGATGAAAAAGGAACTCAAGATAATGAAAAGCACGACCGTAACTCTCGATCTCACCAATTGGGCGCGGCTGATGCAACACATCCAAATCATGAAAAAAACAAGCCTATTACTCTTCGTCGCACTCTGTGCGCCAGTCATCGCCGCGGACAAATTCGAAGGTGCGCTCAAGCCCTTCTTGGGCGAGCCGGAGTTCGAGATTCAGCAAGTCTTCAAAGGTGGTCGCTTCCCCAACCTCGCGGTCGCCACCGACGGCACGGTCCTTGCGGTATTCGGCAAGGACGGGGTCAGCGTGAAGCGTAGCGAAGACGGGGGTAAGACCTGGGGCGAGGCGATCGTCATCGCCAAGTCCGGCTTCATGGGTGGCGGGGTGACCGTCGACGAGGGCACGGGAGATATCCTGGCGTTCATCGAGCAACACCATCCGCCGGCGACGCTGACGGTCTACCGCAGCAAGGATCACGGAAAGACCTGGGCCGCGCAGAGTGACACCGTGATCAAACCCGATAGCCAGGGCCACGTGCCATCGATGCACATGAACGACCACGGCATCACCCTTCGCCACGGCGACAAGAAAGGCCGGCTGGTGCGGCCCTCGCGCTGGTATGGGAAACGCAACGACCGCAACGAGTGGCCGACGCACTACACCAACTCGATCTTCAGCGACGACGGCGGCCAGAGCTGGCAGGCGAGCGAGCCCTTCCCCGAGATGGGCACCGGCGAGGCTTGCATCGTCGAGCTCTCCAACGGTACCCTCTACTACAACTCGCGCGTGCACTGGGACAAGCGCCCCAAATTCAACCGCCGCAGAGAGGCGCGCAGCGCGGACTTCGGCGCGACCTGGACCGACTTCCGCATCATCGAAGCCCTACCCGACGGCCAGCAGAATCGCTCCTACGGCTGCATGGGGGGGCTGACTCGCTTACCCGTCGTCGGCAAAGACATCCTCATCTTCAGCAATCTCGACACACCCAAACCGAGTCGTGAGCAGGGGACGGTTTGGGCGAGCTTTGACGGCGGTGTGACCTGGCCGGTGAAGCGTCTCGCCAACCCTGGATCGAGCGGTTACTCATCGATGAACGTTGGCCGCCCCGGTACGTCGAGCGAGGGCTGGATCTATTTCATGCCGGAGGCCGGCGGCGCCAAAGTCGCACGTTTCAATCTCTCGTGGATCGTCCGGGGCGGAGAGGCCACCGGCGACGGCAAAGTTCCCGAATGGGCGAAATAGGGGGGCATCCGGACCCGCGACCATCGCTCATTTCACCAAATGTTTATCTCACGCATACAAGGCACCCCACAGTGACCCAATGAATTCCCAAAAAGATTAAAGATGAAGAAGAAATACATGACAGTAATTCCTGCGGTGGCCCTAATGATAAGCCTCCTCGTAGCGGCTGCCCTGCCCAAGAGCGACGGCTATTATGGAAAGACGATGGTGGCTCCCAAGGCGGAGGTGAAAGCCTATCCTTTCGATCTCGGCCAAGTAAAACTGCTCCCGAGCTCATTCGAGAGAGCGATGAAGATCAACCAGAAGTACCTGCTTGAGCTCGACGCCGACCGCATGCTCTGGCCCTATCACGAACGCGCTGGTCTGCCGATCAAAGGCGAGCGCTATGGTGGCTGGGCACGTAAGGACGTCGTTGGCCAGATCAGTGGTCACTACATGAGCGCCCTTTCCCTGATGTCCGCCAGTACTGGCGACAAGCGTTTCAAGGACCGCGTCGACTACATGGTCAGCGAAATCGCAAAAGCCCAGAAGAAGCATGGCGATGGCTACACTGGCCCTGTCCGCCCCGAGGTCTGGGAGAAGGTCTATAGTGGCGACTTGAAGGCTCACAAATGGGGGGTCGGGGGAGGCTATGTCCCGTGGTATGTCATGCACAAAACCTTCGCCGGGCTGATTGACGCGTATTTTCATACCGACAACAAGCAAGCTCTTGAAGTGGTGATCAAGCTCGCCGATTGGGCCAAGAAGGGGACCGACAATCTCGACGAGGCGCAGTTCCAGGACATGCTTCAAGCAGAGCATGGCGGCATGTCCGAGTCGCTCGCACATCTCTACGCCATCACCGGCAATAAAGATTACCTGACACTTGCCCAGCGCTTTGACCACGAGGAGGTTCTTGATCCTCTGGAGAAGAAAGAAGACAAGTTGGCGGGTTATCACGTCAATACGCAACTCCCCAAGGTTCTCAGCGCCGCCCGCCTCTACGAACTCACCGGCGATCAGCGTTACTCGACCGCGGTTAATTTTCTTTGGGACCGGGTGATCAACACCCGCTCAATGGCTCCCGGTGGCGTCGATCTTCAAGAGCACTTTTGCGAAGCGGGTGGCGAGTCGGAGCACCTGCACTGGAACAGCAGCGAAACCTGCTCGGTCTACAACATGTTGAAGCTGACCCGCTCGGTGTTCAGTTGGAATCCTTCAGCCGCCACGATGGACTACTATGAGCGCGCGCTCTACAATCAGATCTTAGGCTCACAAGATCCCGACAGCGGTGGCATGACCTACTTCTACAACCTCCAGCCGGGACACTTCAAAATTTACAGCACTCCGTTTGATGCCATGTGGTGCTGTGTGGGCTCAGGAATCGAGAACCACTCGAAGTATGCCGATACCATATACTCCCACAATGAGGAGAGCCTCTGGGTCAACCTCTTCATCCCTTCGGAGCTCGATTGGAAAGAGAAGGAGGTCCGCGTTCGCATGGAGACGAAGTTTCCCGCAGAGGACGTCATCACGCTCACGGTGAATACCAAGAAGTCTCAGAAACTGGACCTGAAGGTTCGCGTTCCTTACTGGGCGACCAAGGGGGCCGAGGTCACGATCAATGGCAAGAAGCAGGACGTGGAATCGAGCCCCGAGAGTTACCTGACTTTGTCGCGGCAGTGGAAAGATGGCGACAAGATTGCCGTCCGCTTGCCGATGAGTCTCCATCTGCGCCCGGCGCGGGACAAGAAGGATCTGGTCACCATCATGTATGGTCCGGTCGTGCTGGCGGGTGAACTCGGCAGCGAAGGAATGCCGAACGATATCTCATCGAACCAGAAAGCACACAGTGGAGCCATGGATCCCCCGGTTCCGGTGCTTCTTGTCGACGCTGACAAGGATCCCTCCGAATGGCTGAAGCGAGTTCCCGGTGAGGCCCTTAGATTTAAGACGGTCGGCGCTGGCAAGCCGAACGATGTCACCTTGATCCCTCTCGCCGACATGCACCACCAACGCTACGCGGTCTATTGGCAATTCCTGACCGGGGCCGCATGGAAAGAAAAGCAGGCCGCGGAGGAAGCTGAGCAGCGGCGACTCAAAGTAATCGAAGAGGCGACGATCGACTTGGTGACACCCGGCACAAAACTTGAGAAGTCCCACAACCAAAAGGGAGAGTCCTCCTATTCCGGGAACGCTTTCGGAAGTCAATGGAGAGATGCGAGGGGAGGGGGATGGTTCTCTTACGAGATGAAAGTCCTGACGGATCAGCCGGTTTTTGCCAGGGTCAGGTATTGGGGCGGTGACTCGAACAACCGCAAATTCGATATTCTGATTGATGACCGCAAGATCGCCACCCAGGAACTCAATGCACCCAAGCCGGGGCAGTTTATCGATGTTACCTATGAAGTTCCTCCGAACCTGACGAAAGGGAAAGAGAGTGTGACGGTCAAATTTCAGGCTCACCCGGGCGCCATGGCAGGCGGTATTTTTGGCTGCAGAATCATGACGTCAAATCTGTCCGGTAAATAAGCTCATTTTTCATGAAATTCTCCATCATTAGATCATCAAAAATAGATTCAAGATGAACACAGATCCCAATCGTTTTGGTGCGGATGGGTAAGCAAAAAAAGACTATGAATATTCAAAGACAATTAGGAGCCGTTTCCGCCAGCCTGACCTTATGCTTCGCCACACCCGTCCTATCCAGCAGCGCGACGGCACATTGCGCCGAGCCGAATGCGGAAGAGGCGATTTCACCGCCGAAGCACCAGTCCGTCACACCTGCACCACGGATCGCCGATTGGTGGTTCGCGCGTCAGGCTGAAAAAATTGGTCGAATGAGCAAGGGCGAATACGATCTGCTGATGGTTGGCGATTCGATCACGCACAACTTCTAGAATGAAAAGGTCGGCTTGAAGGTATGGCAAAAATACTTCGTGCCGCTCAAGGCAATCAATTTGGGATTTGGCGGCGATCGCACAGAGCACGTGCTTTGGCGATTGGATCATCTTCCCGTCTTAAAGAAGGCGCCAAAGGGAGCTGTTCTGCTAATTGGCACCAACAACATCTGCTGGGGAAGTGACACCCCGAAGCAAGCGGCCGAAGGCGTCCAGGCGATTGCCAGGAAACTGAAAGAAATCTATCCTGAGATGAAGGTCTTGGTGCTTGGCGTATTGCCGCGAAGACGCAATCTCGATCATCCCCACCGCAAACAGATCATTGAGCTCAATTCCTACCTGCCGGAATTGCTCAAAGGCATGAAGGGAGTAAGTTTCCGGGACATTGGCCCCGCCTTCCTTGATGGGAAGGGCTTCTTGTCAGAAGAGATGATGCCCGATACCACGCATTCGAGCGAGATGGGCCACGAGGTTTGGGAAAAAGCCATCGCGCCCGATCTGAAGAAGGTGCTGGGTGAATAGGGGCAAACATTACTCATTGACGATCATCATTGCAGTCCTTTCACTCGGCGCTTGGTCCAAGACAATCAATCGTCCGATCTGGCCGCAGGGAAATATGAAGCTGAGAAGATCCATCTATTGCGTGATGCTGTTGTGCCTGTGGGCGCTTTCGAGCCCTTTGGTGTTAGCAGAGAATCCGACGATCACGGAGGTCCAGCGGGAGTTTTTTGAAAAGAAGATCCGCCCTGTGCTGGCCGAGCAATGCTACGACTGCCACAACTCAATCAATAAAAAGAAGGGTGGCCTGGCCCTCGACTGGAGTCAGCCTTTAAGAGAGGGAGGGGATTCGGGGGAGGTGATCATACCCGGTGATCCCCATGAAAGTCTATTGATCCAGGCCATCCGCCATCAGGCGGGGGTAGAGAAGATGCCCGGCAAAGCGCCCAAGTTGGTCGACAGTGTCATCGCTGATTTCACAAAGTGGGTAAGCATGGGGGCTCCGGATCCACGTCACACCCAGCCCACGGCCACCAGTTTGAAAAAATCGGTGCGTAGCTGGGACGATGTGCGGGACGACCGTAAAAAGTGGTGGTCGTTCCAGCCGATCACAAACCCTGAACCGCCGAAGGTGGACAACGCTGATTGGCACGACAACCCCATTGATGCTTTTGTGTATGACGGTCTGAAACAGCAGCAACTGATCCCCAGTGAAGTCGCCGATCCACACACCTTGTTGCGCAGGGTGTCGCTGGTGTTGACGGGCTTGCCTCCATCCCCTGACGACGTGACAAGGTTTACGTCGAGCAAAGATCCGAAGCGCTATGAAAAATACGTCGACACATTGTTGGCCAGCAAGGCTTATGCGGAACGTTGGGCCCGACACTGGATGGACTGGTACCGCTACAGCGAAAGTCATGGCAGTGAGGGCGATCCCCGTATCGCATTTGCCCAGCAGTACCGTGATTATTTGATACGGGCCCTGCAACAGGATGTGCCGTACGACCAGCTGATGATCGAGCATCTGGCCGGCGATCTGTTGACCAACCCCCGACTCAATAAAGAAACCCACATCAACGAATCGGCCATTGGCCCCGCACATCTGCGGATGAACCCTTTTGGATATGGGGTGGTGGACGCCTATCAGGAATTGGTGAATTTCACCGACAATCAGGTCGATGTGGTGAGCAAGGCCACCATGGCCCTTACGGTGTCCTGCGCCCGTTGCCACGATCACAAATTTGACCCTGTCAGTCAAAAGGACTACACCCGCTTTTATGGGGTGATGATCAGCAACCGCCCTACCACTATTGTAGTGGACAGCCAGGAAAAACAGCGCCGCCATCAAGACGCCATCAAACAACTGAAACCTCAAATCAGAAAAGCTTTTGCGACCTACTGGCTTTCTCAATTGGAGTCACTTGAAGACAGGTTGAAAAAGATGGAGAGCACAAAGAAACAGCATGACAGTGATGCACTGACCCCATGGCTTCGGATGAATGAGCAGGGGCCGGAAGAATTCGAATCGTATTGGAAGGGATTGCAGGGGCATGTGGGGCGGGTGAAGGCGCACAACAAAAAGGTGAAAGAAGAAGCCGCCGCCTACTATGATTTGCGCGACCCCGAGGTGGCGGCCACGTTTTTCAAAACAGGGAATGGCTCGCATCTATCCACACAGCCTGCGGGCTCTTTCGCTTTGAAGGGGGAAGGGGAGAAGGTGTTTCAAGGGGTCTACCCTGCCGGGGTGTACAGCCATCTCATCAGCGACAAACATGCGGCGGTGATGGGTTCGCCCCGTATGACGTCGTCAGCCAACAATCTCTGGGTACGCGCCGCTGGTGATAAAGCCAATAGGCGTTATGCGGTCAGGCACTACCCATTTGGGGGCTTGCTGCACGATAATCATCGCCTCAATCAACCTTTACCCGTGTGGCAGAGCTCGCGGAAGATGGATATCTGGCAGGGTGAAAAAATCCATTATGAATTTCGCACTGCTCGCGACGTGATCAACCAAGAGGGGGACGAGCGTAGCTGGTGGGGGGTGAGTGAGATTCTGATGGGCCCTGAAGCCCCGCAGAGTATGGGAGCCCCTCTGAGTTTGTGGGTGGCCCCGCCCCCGGTGGACAAAACTTCTTTGTTGAAAGCGTATCAAACAACCCTCCAAAGTATTTTGGACAAATGGACAGCCGGCGCCGTCAGCGATGACGAGGCGGAGTTCTTGGGGCAGTTGCTGCAAGGCAACGTGTTGAACCACAACATCAAACAATTACCCGAAAACGTGGTGGCACTGGTAGAGCAGTATCGCAGGCTTGAAAATGAAATCCCCGTGCCCACCCGCGCCCCCGGAGTGTATGAGGCTGACCCGGTGGATGCCCCCTTTCTGAATCGTGGTGACCACCAAAGTGAAGGGGAGGCGGTGCCCCGGCAATTTTTGGAAATTTTTGCGAGCAAACCTTATAACAAAACAAACAGTGGGCGGCTGGAGCTGGCGCAGGATATTGTGGGTGACGACAATCCCCTAACACGACGTGTGCTGGTGAACCGCTTGTGGAATTACGTTTTTGGCGCTGGCCTGGTGACCACCACCGATAACTTCGGAAGGATGGGTGGGCAACCCTCGCACCCCGAACTGCTGGATTTTCTGGCCAATGATTTCAAGAAGAATGGTTGGTCGTTCAAGAAGAGCCTCAAGCTCATGGTGACCAGCCGGACGTTCAAATTGAGTAGTCAGAGCACTGCAGCCGCCAAAGAGGTTGATCCCGTCAACAAGTACTTGTCTTTTTACACACCGCGTCGCCTGGATGCGGAGGCGATCTATGACAGCTTGCATTTTGTGGCGGGGCAGAACAAGCGCGCGATTTATGACAGCGTGATCCGTAACCGCTTACACCCCTTCCTGAACGCCTTCAACCGCCCGGTGCCAGTGACCACGGTGAGTCGACGCCCCAGCGACAACGTGCCGGCCCAGGCCTTGAGTTTGATGAATGGCTTGGCGGAGGATCTGGCTGGCCATCTGTTGAACCGTGTGAATACGACGCGGAATGTGGATGTTGTGTTGCGTGAATTGTTTGTGACGCTTTATGCCCGTGAGATCACGGCAAGCGAACGCACGCTGTGCCGGAAGTTTTTAGGTGACAACCCCGATGCCGAAGATTGGCGTCGCTTGGTTACCACCTTGTTCAATTCAAAGGAGCTCATCTATGTTTACTGATACTTTTTACCGTCGACGCTTCATGCAGCTGGGATTTGGCAGCCTCGGAGGGCTGGCCCTGAACCAATTAAGTGCGGCAGAGGGGAAGCCCCGCCATCATCCACCGAAGGCTCGCTCAGTGATCCTGTGTTACATGTCTGGCGGGGTGAGCCACGTTGACAGTTTTGATCCCAAGCCTCTCCTGAAAAAGCTGCATGGCAAGGACATGCCCGGAGAGATCCTGCGCACCCAGTTTGATAACAACGGCAAGATCATGCAATCGCCCTGGCAGGCAAAAAAATATGGTCAGTCGGGTTTGGAGATGACCAACCTCTTCCCGCATATTGCAGGCTGCGCCGATGACATTGCTCTGGTCCGCAGCATGACGGCAAAATTTTCAGAACATGCCCAGGGGAACTTTTACATGCATACCGGCTTCCCCTTCCTGGGGTCGCCGTCGGCGGGGTCCTGGGTGAATTACGGTTTGGGCAGTGTGAATCAAAATCTCCCCGGTTATGTGGTGCTCAACAACAAAACCGGCATTCCCCACGGGGGCAAATCGATTTTTGGCAGTGGTTTTTTGCCTGCCACCACCGGTGCCTCGATTTTTAATCTGGATCAGGAAGAAGTGGTGAGTCGTGTGAAGCCACGGCGCCCGTTGAATGAGCAGCGTGCGAGCTTGGATTTTTTGAAGCAGCTGGATGGTGACTTTGCCAAACGCTCGGCCGCAGAAGGGGATGTGCAGTCGGCTGTAAAAAACTATGAAACCGCCTTCCGCATGCAATCGGCGGTCCCCGAATTGATGGACCTCGAAAAAGAGCCGGCCTATCTCAAACGGGCTTATGGCTTCGAGCACGAAGATCCGCTGGTGGCTGGTTATGGACGTCAGTGCATGGTGGCCCGTCGCCTGGTGGAGCAGGGGGTGCGCTTTGTCGAGTTGTCTTGCTCCAACTTCAAAGGAGACGGGCAACGAGCCAACCCCTGGGATCAACATGGCAACCTGCCCCATGGTCATCAGGAAATGGCCCGCCAGGTCGACCAGCCCATTGCGGCCCTCATCAACGATCTTAAACAGCGTGGGCTGCTGGAGAGCACCTTGATTATTTTTACCGGCGAGTTTGGCCGGACGCCCTTTTCACAGGGCAATAATGGTCGCGATCACAACCCTTATGGCTTTAGTCTGTGGATGGCCGGCGGGGGAATCAAGGGGGGCAGCGTGCACGGGGCCACCGATGAACTGGGCTACCATGCCGTCGAAGACAAGGCCACGGTGTATGATCTGTGGGCCACGGTGTTGCACCAACTTGGCATGGATCATGAAAGGCTGACCTACCGCTACGGGGGGCGCGACATGCGACTGACCGATGTGCATGGCAACGTGATGACAAAAATCCTTCACTAAATTCCAATCGATTCATGACGACAAAATTCAACTGTAAAAAAAGAACGGGAGTAACCGTTTGAACTCGATGAATAGGAGCAAACTTTGCTCTTGGAGGATTTCCTTTGCAGTCCTTTTACTCGTCGCATGGCCCAATACGATCATTGCGGCGGAATACGACATCATTGCTGACGGTAAGCTGACCAGCCACGGGGCTATCGTCGGCCGGTCAACTCGAGCAGGCGATGGGAAAGACGACCAAGCATTCATTCTGAATGGCCTGTATAAGTTTGCATCGTCTTTGACGAACAGGACAACGTCGCCGGCAATCCCAGCCCTGTCGTCGATCAGTCCACGGGCCGGATCTGGAGCTTACAAACCTGGAACAGCCACAAGGTTCACGAAAGCCAGATGAAGGCCGGCTTCGGCGAGGATTCAAGGCGAGT
>CALFSW010000103.1 GCA_937916505.1 uncultured Verrucomicrobiales bacterium
CCTGGTTAGGATCTTCCGATGCTATCGGGCGGGAGAGACTTCCGGCATAAAGAAGAATCGCATCACGCTGGTTTTTGATACCCCGAAGAGCGCGTGTCTTGGTTGGGAGCGCTCAAATAACTTCCCGATATTCCGGGTGGATTTCCGGGGCGATAGGTGTGACTCTGACGACGCGATGATCGACATGTTGGTGCGGCTGTATGACTTGCCGGAAAGTCACAAAATTTATGCGCGGGTCGCAGAGTCGGGAGTGATCCTGCGTCGACCGGGTGCTTACGAGAAACATTTGGTGGAAAGCTTTGTGAGAGAACATTTCTCTCCCAAGTGGGTGAGTGAAGTTCAAGTGGCTTTTTCGCGGCAGCCGATTGCTTGTTTCATTGCGACGAAGGATCAGAAGATTTTAGGGTTTGCGTGCTACGAGACGACCGCAAAGGGATATTTTGGTCCGACAGGAGTCGCGGAGACCGCACGCGGATTGGGATTAGGGAAGGCTCTGCTTTTCAAAGCGCTCGAGGCCCAGCGGGAAGCGGGGTATGCTTATGCCTTCATTGGGGGAGTGGGGCCGAAGGAGTTTTATGCGAAGACAGTGGGTGCGGTGGAAATTCCCGGTAGCGATCCTGGCGTTTACGTCGACATTATCCCCGAGCCCCCGGCCAATTCATGAGCGGACAAGATCCTAAATTTGTAAAAGGGGCGTTTGCCAAGATCGCCGATCGTTATGTGGTGACCAATCACGTCCTCAGCATGGGGACCGATATTCTTTGGCGCAAGAAGGTGGGCCGGATGGTCCGTGATTGGAATCCAACACGCGTTCTCGATGTCGCGACCGGGACCGGGGATTTGGCGTTGGAGATTCAGAAAAAATGCCCGGAGGCAAAAGTGCTGGGGACTGATTTCTGTCCGGAAATGCTCGCGTATGCCACGAAGAGCGGAGTGCAGGAAACGCAGGTGGCGGATGCCATGAACCTTCCCTTTGACGATGGCGGGTTTGATGTGGTGACGGCGGCCTTTGGGCTTCGCAATATGGAAAACTGGGAAGAAGCGCTTCGCGAGATGGGGCGGGTCACCAAGGCCGGGGGACATCTCCTGGTTTTGGACTTCTCAACACCGGGCGGGCTGTTGAAGAAACCTTATGGTTTTTATCTCAACAAGGTTCTCCCGAAAATCGCAGGGTTACTCACGGGACAAGGCGGAGCCTATCGGTATCTCGCGGGTTCAATCGGGGAGTTTCCTCACGGCGACAAAATGCTTGCACTTTTCGAGAAGGCCGGCCTGACCGAAGGAGAGTGTCTGCCCTTGAGTGGAGGAATCGCGTCCATTTACACAGGCGTTAAAGCTTCGGAGAAGTCTTAGCTCTCCCCCCGGTGGGCGGTCATTCCGAAAAGAGCGGAGGAAATCATGAGAAAGGCAGCAACAAAGGCGACAAATGGGGAACAGACATTTAGAGGGCATGGCACTCGGTTAAGAGGGGGCTTCGCAGCATGTCTGCCGGGAAATGAACATGACCGGGACGGATCATGCCGCTATCCGAGTGACATTCCATTTAGAGGAGATTCCCCGGGATTAGCCAAAGGGGAAATTCAGTCCTTTTTTAAGACATCTGAACAGGCTTGCCGAGGTGCGGAAGTTCGCTAGGTTCTCGCTATGAACATCGCAGGATATGGGAACCAGTGGGTATGTGATTTAGTTCCATACGAACCGGGGAAACCGATCGAGGAAACGGCGCGCGAATTGGGGCTGAACCCCGGGGATATTATTAAGCTGGCCAGTAATGAGAATCCTTTGGGACCCTCACCAAAGGCCAAGAAGGCGATGGTGGCGGAGATTGAAAAAGCCCACCTTTATCCGGATGGTGGCGGCTATCGTTTGCGATCGGCATTAGCTGAGAAGCATGGCGTGGCTTTTGAAAACATTGTCCTCGGGAATGGCTCGAACGAGATCATCGAACTTCTCTGTCATTCGTTCCTCAAGCCCGGGGTGTCATTGATTGCCGCGGAACATGCCTTTGTGGTCTATAAGCTAATGGCGACTCTTTTCGGAGCAGATTACATCGAAGTTCCCGATCCGGGATTTGTCCATGATCTCGACGCCATGCTGGAGGCCATTACACCGGAAACCCGTTTGGTGTTCATTGCCAATCCGAACAATCCGACAGGCACGCTTGTCGGGCAGGAGGAGATCGACCGCTTTATGTCGGGACTTCCCGACCATGTCGTTGCCGTCTTCGATGAAGCCTATCATGAGTTCCTGGAAGATGCTCCGGATGCCATCCGCTACGTCAGGGAGGGCCGAAATGTCTGCGTGATGCGGACGTTCTCGAAAGCCCAGGGACTTTCGGCTCTAAGAATCGGTTATGGAATCACCTCAAGTGAGGTGGCGGGTCTGCTGAACCGGTCACGGCAGCCATTCAATGCCAACGCCATAGCGCAGGCCGGCGCTTTGGCTGCGATCCAGGATGAGGAACACATCACCGCTACGGTGAAAAATAACGCCGAAGGGTTGCGGTTCTTCGAAACAGCCTTCGCAGAGCGGAGCTGGGAGTTTGTCCCCAGTCACGCAAATTTTGTGCTCGTTAATGTGGGAGATGGAGATCGTATTTTTTCCGGACTGCTCAAGAAGGGAATCATTGTGAGAGCAATGAGGGGCTATAAACTCCCCGAATGGGTGAGGATATCGATTGGAACTCCCGATCAGAATGCTCGTTGCCTGTCAGAAATGGACAAGCTTCTCACCAGTTGACTTTTAAGGCTTTCTTTCCTCTACTTCCAACGACATGGAAATCCCCCCCGGGCAAAAACAATTCGAGTGCGAGCACTGTCAGGCTGCCATTCTGGCGCCTGCCGACCTGCCCGCGACTTCCGCGCCGTGTCCGATGTGTCATCAAATGACAACCTCACCTGCACTTGACGAGAGGCCTTCGCGAACCAACGAGGGACAAGGGGGCAACTCGGCGGGGCGGAGCCAGCAACCAGCCCCAACCCCAGCTGATCAGCAAAATAGCAGTGGAGGAACGGTCTTGCTCTGGGGATTGGCAATCCTTACTTTCGTAGGCCTTTTGACGGGAGGTTACTACCTTTACCAAGAGAAGCGGGTAAAGTCGGAGGCCAGGGGCATCGCTCTTCCCGACGGACCAGCGACGCTTTCGGTGTCCCGCCCCGTCTTTGATGGGGTGGAAAAAGAAGCGCTCAAGATTCTACGCGATTTTCTCGCTGCTAAAACTGTTGAAGCAAAGGCCGGGTTCGTCATAGGAAAAGAAAAGTCCATTCCGGACATGAAGAACTACTACGGAGGAGGAGCGATCGAAAAAGACGATCTCCGTGCCGATTATTTTTCGGAGTGGGCCATGGATACAGTTGATACCGATCGTGGTATTTATCTTTTGGAATATGACCGGCCCAAGCAGTTTAAAATGGGCGAGCTGTTCAGCCCAATTACCGATTTCAAGACCCATCTCACCCTCAAAGAACCCGACCTGCAGGCCAAGGCGATGGCGAGGCGGGGGAATTTTGAGATGGAAGCCGAAAGAGCTCGAATTTTCATCAAAGAAGTCGACGGAGAGCTTTTATTGGACTGGCACACCTATGTGCAAACCAAGGATCGTCTCTTCCGCGATTTTATTGACTATCCGGTAGCCGGTCGGAAGCAGATGTTCCGATTGGTTATCGGAGAAGACGTGGGCACAATTTTTGAGAAGGACCCATCTCTTAGAAGATACCGTCTTTTGGATCCTGCGCACTCAGAGGAGGATGTTGTCATGGTGACAATCGAAAAGAACTCCGAAGTCGGTCAAATCCTTGAAAAAATTGCATGGACGGATGTGATCGGAAAAAATCCGAATGGCAGCTCGATCACGCTGGAGCTGAAGTGGAGTAACGATTCCAAACCAGTCATGCAGATTTCAAAAGTCATCTGCTGGGAGTTTTTGGGAGTCGGAGGGGATCCCTCGAATCTCTCCAACACCAAATAGGGATGCCAGACACGATCGCCGCTATTGCAAGTCCCGCCGGGACGGGAGCGGTCTCCTTGACCCGACTTTCGGGTCGGGATGCTTTTAAGATCGCGAAGATAGCGATCGGAGGGACCGGTTTACCAGTCAAACGGTATGCAGGACTTCGTCGAATTCGTGATGAGCGGGGGCTGGTGATCGACGAGGGGGTGCTCGTGTGTTTTCAAGGGCCGGGGAGCTACACCGGCGAGGATGTCGTGGAGTTCACGGGACATGGAGGAATCGTGGTCACCCGGAAGATTCTTGAACGGCTCCTGGAACTGGGTGCAGAGCCCGCGGCTCCGGGAGAGTTCACCCAACGGGCTTTTATGAATGGCCGAATGGACCTCACGCAGGCCGAGGCCGTGATGGACCTTATTTCGGCGCAAACTTCTCTCGCATTGAGGTCTGCGACAGAACAGTTGGAAGGACGACTCGGAGCGACTTGCGAAGACATCAGAGCCAAATTGCTCGGGGCAACGGCCCATTTGGAGGCTTACATAGATTTCCCCGAAGAGGACATCGATCCCGCTGTGGGAGAAATCCTTTGCTCAAATCTGGAAGACCAGAAAAGTCGGATTGAACAATTACTCGCGACGGCCGACCAAGGGAGAATCCTGAGAGAGGGGGTTAGAACCGTGATCTACGGGAAACCCAATGTCGGGAAATCCAGTCTGCTCAACCGTCTTTTGGGCTATCAGAGAGCGATCGTCAGTACCCGGGAGGGAACAACGCGCGACACCATTGAGGAGGTGGTCAATCTCCAAGGGATTCCGCTTCGATTGATCGATACCGCCGGCATCAGGGAGTCGGACGACGAGATCGAGCAAGAAGGAATTGCGATGACCCGGGGGCAGGTTGCCCGGGCTGATCTCGTGCTTGAAGTGCGGGATCTAAGCGAGGCCGCGTCTCCTTCCTCGCTCGAACTACCTGATGGCGTAAAGCATCTCGAGATCTTTAATAAGTCGGACTTGATCGATGAGAGTTGGAGGGGGACCGGGGGGTTGAAAATTTCTTGTGAGACAGGTGAGGGGTTTGAGCAAATGGAAAGGGCAATTGCCGAGCTCCTTGCGCTCGACGACCAGCATTGGGGCGAGCACTCGGTCGCCGTGAATGCGCGCCACCAAGCCTGCTTGTTTCGAGCCTGTCAATCTTTGGGAAAAGCGATCAATTCGCTTCGATCCGGAGAAGAACCGGAGCTCACGGCACTGGATCTCAGGGAATCGTTGACTTCGATTGGCGAAATCGCCGGAGTGGTCGACACCGAGGAAATTCTAGGCGAAATCTTCGACCGCTTTTGTATTGGGAAATGAAATCACGTAAAGCTTCAATCGATTGGATGTTGTTCGCATCGACCGGGATATTTTTCATGGTCGGCCAATTTATTGCCCCGCGCTACGAGAGAATGCTCCTTGAATCGGGGATCGTTGAAGAAGTGACGCCCATTTCGGTCTACTGCCTGATTGCGAGTGCGGCAATATTCGTTTGCCTGATCGGGCGATGGATCTATCGCCTGACTCACCGCGTGAAATAAAACGTTCTATTGCGAGCCTCACTGGAGCCGACATTTCAGCGAAATCAGGGGTTCGGATCTTTCGCGGTGCCGATACGATCGAAGTGGACCTTGAAGAGATCGCTGGAAGTAGTAGCTTCGCTAGGAAATGATAAGACAGGGCGGGAGAAACCCTAGCTGTCCCTGTGCCATCACTTCTGGCATGAGTTCGTGAACGAGAGATGAAATCCGCAACTTTTGAACCCAAAATGACGATAAAAAAAATCACCCTGATTCTATCCGGCATGCTTTGCCTGCTCCAGCCATCGTTTGCTCAGGATCAAGCAGTGCAACACCTGAAGTGGCGTGAGGCACTGGGGGCCGAGGATTACAAGACCCGTGATGCGGCGATGAAAGACATCTGGGCAGCCGGAGAGTCGGCTTTTGAATTTTTAAAAGAGCTCAGTGAAGACGAGGATCCGGAAATCAGGGCCCGGGCTGCGATCATTGCAAAAAGAGTGGGGTTGGGAGTCACGCCCGAAACGCCGGGAAATCTCGTCGAGTTGGTCGATGGTTATGATGAAGCTTCACCAAAAGGAAAAATTATTGTGGCGCAGAAACTCCGGGCGGCCGAAAAGTATGCCACCCTGCTGCTGCTCCTGAAGACCGAGGACAATCCGGGCGTGGCAGAAAGGATGCAGGAACTTGTCGCGGAGATCGTTCCGAAAATTGTTCGGGAAAGACTCAACGCCGGTGAGATTCAGGAAGCCAAGGACATCCTCCTGATGAGCGACCAGTTTGAGCACCTCATCCAATATGCCCATCTGCTCAATGAAACAGGTGGTTTGGATCCGGAAATTGCGCGACTGCGTGAATCCCAAGCGAAGTCTGATCAAGCCCGGTATCTTGCTTGTTTGAGAGTGAAAGGGGACGTGGGTTTGCTCCATGCCGAAGCCCGTCGATTGAAAGACCGGGACACCGAGGTTTTGGCGGCATTGTTGGGGGGAGACCCCATGCCTTTTTTTGAAACACTTTTGGAGAGAGGAGATATTCGCCTCACCAACGCCCACTATCTGGATTGGGTGCTTGCCGGGTATCGGGGAGACCAGTCAGCTCAAGATGAAGCATTCGATACCCTGAAATATCTCACCGAAGAGATGAAGGATAATGAACAAGCGCGGATCTGTTTGTTTAAAATGGGTTATGGCAATGTCGTGATGGATTCGCTGAGCCCCAACGAACTGGAGCTACTGGTGAACTACCACTTAATGCAGGAAAATTATGCCAAAGCAGAGGAATTAATTGGTCTTCCACAGGCCGGGGGGCTCGATGCCTGGATCAAAGAAAACGTCAAGAAGGCGGAGGACGAGTTTGAGGAGGGAGAGACCAGCGGGTCGGTCGACCGTCTCATGATGGGCGCCAATTTTTTAGAGGGACGGGGACGGGTCGGGGATGCAATTAAGTGTGCCAAGGCGGTCTTTGATGCCGTTCGTGATACGGAGAGTCAGGAATTAGACGAATGGGCCGGTGAAATGGCTTTTGCGGCACCTGTGGCAACCCTGAGCGCTATTGCCAGGGAGCTTGATGAGCACGGAGCAGAGCTGGATGTTTTCTTAAAGAGTTTTAACCGATTCTCAAGAGTGTCTGATGAACAGGAGTGGCTCATTGATCTTTTGAAGGGATTCTTTCCGAAGATGGATACCCGGGAAAGGATCCTGGCAGCAGTCTCGTTCTCGAGTCGCCGCCTCTTAATCCCCGCAGAGCGATACGAGGCCATTCGGCAAAAGGTTCTGACCGAAATCGGGCAGGAGGAGATGCCAACAGAAAGTTTGAATAAACTCCTCGTTTTACTTCAAAATCGCAATCGGGAGAAGGATCTTTTGGAGGTGGAGATGGCATTGACAGAAGCCGGCACGCCGAACGATTATTTAAGCGCGATGATGGCTGTTGATGGCGGGCGCATCGAAGACGCTGCCAAGAGCTATCAAAAAATTGAAGCCGATTTGGCAACTTCAAGAGCAGGGTTCCTATACGAGAAGGGGCTTGTCCTGCAGAAGGCTGGCATCGCAGGTGGTGACGAATTGATTGAAAAAGCGAGGCTCTACTCCGATGGTGGTTTCGAAGATTTGGCTGAGTTTTCTTTGCAGCACCAGCGCCATGGCGATGGCGTGAAGAGCCACGAAATCCTGAAACACTCAATTCTCAGGATGAAATCTTTACGTTCAAACGGACAATTCCGCAGTGTCTTGGCTGCGATTGAGCGTCTTGCGGCCAGCAGTGGAGCGCGTGGAGAATGGAAGGAAGCGATGGCACTCCGTGAAATTGTGGCCCTTGAGTCATTTGGAAGTGTGATCGGAGGAGTCTTTCTCATGCGGGATAGATTTCAGATCATCATCGCGAGAGGGGCTTACGCCATGCAAAGGGGTGAGCTTGAAGAAGCCGTGAGAAATTTCACCAAGGCCCACCGTCTCCTCCCGCGGGATGGTTATTTGGCCAATGATCTCTTCCCTCTTTTACGCCAGTTCGGACTCCACGAATTGCATGACCAAATGTTTGCCGAATCGGCAAATGCCTGCCGTGAAAATATTCGCCGATATCCCAAGGATGACAACGTTTATAACAATTTCGCCTGGCTGGCTTCCCGAGCCAATCGAAAGCTCGACGAAGCGGAAGGGTATCTTAAGAAAGCTCTTGAAATGAATCCTCAATCGGCAGCTTATCTGGATACGATGGGAGAGATTTATTTTGCCCGGCAGAATCGTGACGAGGCCGTCAAATGGAGTTCAAAATCCATTCAGAACGAGCTTTTGGGTTTCGCATCGGGGTGGGAACTGCACAAGCAGCATTTCCGGTTCACGCGGGACGGTTTTCCGGTCCGTTAAGTGGTGATGACTTTGAAAACGAAAAACCCGCTCCTTGGGAGAGCGGGTTTTAAGTTTGCTGCCTCACCGTCCGTGGCACATGAGCCGCTTTCCCGAAGCCCAACAGGTTGGGGGTATCCTTCGGTCCGCTGTCTTCCAGTGAAGGCATGACATTGGTCCTCCGGGGCCACCCCCATTTATAATAATATCGGGTCGGCCAATTAACCACTTCTGGCGTATGAGGCAGACGGGAGACATTAGGCCCGACCTCTGGTTCGCGCAATGGAAAATACTCTGACTTGTAAAAACTTAAAAATACTCAACTTTCCCGCAGACAGAACTTCCCACACGGGGCGTTTTATCAATACTCACCCAACCCATGACCGAGCTTCTTATTAAGCCCGCCCGCGATACAGGCTGCACCGATCTCATTGCTCTTCAAGAAGCGGTGGAAGAAGCCAGTCAGCGGCAAAGTTCTCCTGTCGACGATATCCTCGATACCGGACTCGTCGATGAGGAACCCTATATGCAGCATCTTTCGGGGGATCTCCATATGGATTGGCTCGCGGAGATTCCTCCCTTTGAGAGTTCGCTTCCGCTGCGGGCAGCTTGCGGGCCGCAAATCGCACTGAAGCATCGGGTGCTGCCAATTGAAATCGAAGGCGAAGGCGAACACACCCGCCTTCACATGGTGACCTATGATCCGCTGAATCTCCTCGCCCGTCAGGCCGCAGCCCAGGCCATTGATATGCCGATCGTCTGGCATATGGCTTCACGCCGCCGGGTCCATGAATCTCTCCGTAAACTTTACGGAGTGGGCGCCGATACTTTCGAGCAATTGCTGGAGGGAAGAGATCTTGATCTCGACAACCTCGATATGAAGGACGAGGCCAGCGTGATCGACGAAGTCGAGGACGAAGAGGCCAGTGTTGTGAAATTTGTGAACCAAATCATTCGCGAAGCTCTCGATCAAAAAGCGACTGATATTCATGTCGAGCCGCTCGCCGACAATCTCCGAATTCGCTATCGTATTGACGGAGGTCTCGTGGAAATTGCGGTTCCCGATCAAATCAAATCTTTGCAGGCGTCGGTGATTGCCCGACTCAAGATCATGTCGAAGCTCGATATTGCCGAGCGACGACTGCCACAGGATGGTCGTATCAACCTCCAATTCGAAGGCACTTCAATTGACGTTCGTGTCGCAACCGTGCCTACGGTCGAAGGGGAATCGGTGAGTTTGCGACTTTTGAACCAGGAAAAGTTCAACGTTGCCCTTCTTGGGATGGAGGAATTTGTGCTCGCCAAGATTAAGAGCATTCTCAGTCTTCCAAACGGGATCATCCTGATCACCGGCCCAACCGGTTCCGGAAAATCGACCAGCCTTTACTCGTTCCTGAGCGAGTTGAACACCTCGGACACCCGTATTGTGACCATTGAGGATCCCGTCGAGAACAAGCTCGAAGGGGTGATGCAGATTGCGGTGAAGAGTGAAATTGGTCTCACTTTTGCGAGTGGTCTGCGCTCGATTCTACGAGCGGATCCCAATATTGTCATGCTGGGTGAGATTCGAGATCTCGAGACCGCCGAGATTGCCATTCGGGCATCATTGACCGGTCACCTGGTGTTCTCAACCCTTCACACCAATGATGCTTTGGGCGGAATTAGTCGACTCGTTGACATGGGCGTGGAGCCATTTTTAGTCTCTGCTTCGGTGCGGGCGTTTTTGGCACAGCGGCTTGTGCGACGGCTCTGCAGCCATTGTAAAATCCCGGTTGATGTTCCCGCGGAACAGAGACATCGGCTTGGAATTCCCGATCACATCACAGGACAGGTTTATGAGCCGGTGGGTTGTGACAAATGCCGAAACACCGGTTTTTCGGGGCGTCTCGCAATCTATGAAGTGATCTTAATCGGGAGTGAGATGGAAGAATTGGTGGCCAAGAATGCAGCCTCACCGATCCTGAAAGCGCAGGCCGTAAAAGATGGTTACATCCCGATGCGCGAATATGGCTGGCACAAGGTGATGAAGGGAATCACCACGATTGAAGAGGTGGTTTCCGTCACTGCGACCGACATCGCCTCCCAGTAGAATTTCCGGTTCAACAATTTAGCGAATAATCCAGCGTGGCGAGTTTCACATATAAGGCATTAAGCGGGAGCGGATCGGTTGTGACCGGTTCACTCGATGCAGGAGATCGGGGTGAGGCCCTGAAGCAACTCGGTCGCAAGGGCCTTCAACCTGTTTCCATCACCATGGGAGCGGATTCAGGGGCGGCCTCAAAAAAGGCTCCTTCCAAGAAGACGGGTGCGGCATCCGGAAAGGCTGCCAAAGCAGTCACGGAAGAGGTGATTCCGGATGGACCGATTAAACTTAAAAGAGCGGAAATCGTTCTATTTACCGAGGAACTCTCGGACATGTTGGCTGCCGGTCTTCAGCTTGAACCGGCCTTGAGAGCGATGGAAAATCGCCAGGAACTTGGCAACCTGAAGATTGTCTCGTCGAAGGTGCGTCAGCTCGTAAGGGACGGTAACAGCTTTTCGGTTTCCCTTCGGAAAGTGAGCCCCAGCTTTGGTGACCTCTATTGTAATCTCGCCGCTGCCGGTGAAGCCAGTGGTGCCCTCGATACCATTCTGGACCGCCAGGCCCACTACCTGAAGACCTTGCAGGAGCTTCAAGGGAAGGTCGTTTTAGCTTTGATCTATCCCTGTTTCCTGGTTCTCGCCGGTATCGGAGTTGGCATCGTTTTCATCACCCAGCTCATTCCCCAGCTGACGGGCTTGATTCAAAATAGCGCCGGAGGAAAAATCCCCCTCGGTGCGAAGCTCCTCATGGGGGCGTCCGATTTCTTTACGACATGGTGGATTGTGATCGTGTTGGTCATTGCCGCCGTCTTGATCCTCTTTAAGGCGTGGAAGGATAATGAAGCCAATCGACCGACCTGGGACCGTACGAAATTAAAACTTCCGCTCTTTGGCAGGGTGATTGAGCACCGTTTTTACGTTCAGTTTTTGGAAACAATGGCCAACCTCGTCGGCAATGGACTCCCGCTCCTTCGTGCGCTTGAGCTGACCAAGGATGCGACCCCCAATCTTTACTTAAAAGCTCATCTCACCGAGATGCTTGAATGGGTGGGGGACGGCCGCTCATTATCGGCATCGCTCAGTCGAAGCGGGGCATTTTCTCCATTGATGATCGATATGGTGTCTGTGGGTGAACAGACCGGAAAGATTGATCAGTCGTTGCGTAAGGCCGCCGATCGATTCGACAAGGAATTGAACAACTCCCTGCAGGCCATCATGGCTTTGATCATGCCTGCGGTCTTACTCGTTATGGCTGTTTTGATTGGTTCAATGGCGTATCTCATGATCACGGCAATCTTCCAAACCATTGAGAGTATTGGCACGAGATGATTGAAGCCCGCCAAGTTCACCGTTCTTTCACGCTCGCAAAGAACGAGATCGAAATCCTTAAGGGGATTGATCTCACGATTGAGGCAGGCGAGAAGATCTTTCTTTGCGGCCCCAGTGGTGCGGGGAAAACCACTCTGATGTACACCCTTGCCGGCCTGGAAAAACCCCACCGGGGGGAAGTTTTGATCGATGGGGCTGATTTTTACGCGCTTTCTTCCGGGAACCAGGCGCGGCTCCGGAACGAGAAAATCGGCTATATTTTTCAAAATTACTTTCTCCTGCCAGAGCTAACGGCGATTGAAAATGTTCTCGTCCCCGGATTAATCGGAGGGAAGCCGGACAAGGAAAGGGCAATGCTTGCGCTGGACCGGGTTGGGCTATCCAAGCGGGTGGACCACCTTCCTCCCGAGCTTTCCGGAGGGGAGCAACAAAGGGTGGCGATCGCCCGGGCTTTGGTGAATTCCCCATCGATTATTTTCGCAGATGAACCGACGGGGAATCTTGATTCGGCCAACGGTGACGAGGTCATGAACATCCTCATGGAAGTTGTAGAAGAGCGCAACGCCACGCTTGTTGTCGTGACCCATGACACATCCCTGTCACGGCACGGCGATCGAATTTTCACGATCAAAGATGGGCTGATCGCCGACGAATAGAACGGATCTGAGTGTGAACTTCTTGGATGCCTTCAGAGCTTATGATAGCCTCGCATTATGGATACATTGATTCACCACTTGGAGAATGGGGAAGAGCTTGCTCCCCGTGAGATCACGATTGCCGCAGAGTATTTGCTGGATGAATCCGGTGACGTTGAAAAAAAGGCGCGCCTTCTGAAGGCACTGGCGGACAAGGGGGAAACTGCCGCTGAGATTGCAGAATTCGTCGCGGTCTTCCTCGAGAAAGCAGAGCGCCCTTCTTTCTATGGCCAAACATATGATGGCCCGACCATCGATGTTTGCGGAACTGGTGGCGACAAGCTGGACCTCTTCAATGTTTCGACCACGAGCATGTTTCTCGTCGCGGCTGCCGGAGGAATAGTCATGAAACACGGGAACCGGGGAATCACTTCGAAAAGTGGCGGAGCCGATGTTCTGGAAGCGCTGGGGGTGTCCATTGATCTCCCGTCCGAGCGGGTGGGAATCTGCCTTGAAAAGGCAGGGGTTGGGTTTCTTTTCGCCCCCAGATACCATCCCGCATTTAAGGCGGTGGTGCCGGTCCGCCAATTATTGGCAAAGCAAGGGCAACGAACGATTTTTAATCTGATCGGTCCGCTTCTTAACCCTGCAAATCCCGAGTGCCAGTTGGTTGGAGTCTTTGACCAGACACTCTGCCCGGTGTTCGCTGAAATCTTGCAACGTATGGGAAGGGATAGCGCATGGGTGGTGAATGGATCAACTGCGGACGGGAGATTTGTGGATGAAATGAGCCTCATGGGGCCAACCCTGGTGTGCAAATCAGGTCGCTATCAAGGGCAGGTTGAGGAAGAGGTGCAACCTTCGGATTTTGGTCTTCAGGAAGTTAAAGTGGAAGACCTGAAGGGAGGAGATGCGGTTACGAACGCTACAATTCTGGAAGACATCCTTTCAGGGAAGGAAACGGGAGCGAAGCGTGATATGGTTCTCCTGAATGCCGCAGCCGCGATGGCCTGTGCCGGGTTGGCGGATCACATCGAGGATGGTTTGGTCAAGGGGCGGGAAGTGATTTCCGATGGGGGCGCTTTGGCGCGGCTCAGGCTTCTCCAGGAGTGCGCGAAGCTCTGATGCCGACAAGTTCCTGATCGACACAAAAAAGCCGGAGAAAAACTCTCCGGCTTCTTTGTGGTGAAAAAGGGGGAGGGTTTAAGATCCTCCGGCGTTGGCGAGTGCCTTGTCTTCTTCGGGAAGGTATGGAGCAAAGCGCCCTTTTTCGATCGACTTCATGTAGGCTTCCTGCGGGGAAATCATGCCTGCTTCGAGTTTTTCAAAGATCGCGTCGTCCATAAACTGCATCCCCAAAGCCTTTCCGCCGATGATCACATCATAAAGCTTCTGGGTGGCACCTTCGCGAATGATCGCCGCAACCGCAGGGGTGGCGAAGAGGATCTCGTTCACCGCAACCCGACCCGGCTTATCGGTCCGTTTGCAAAGAAGCTGAGCAACCACCCCTCGAAGAGAAGCCGCCAACATGGTGCGGACCTGTGATTGTTGATCGGACGGGAACACGTCGATAATTCGGTCAACCGTCTTTCGGGCGTTGTTGGTGTGGAGAGTTCCAAAAACAAGAAGTCCGGTCTCTGCCGCGGTGAGTGCGAGGGAAATCGTTTCAAGGTCCCGCATCTCACCAACAAGCACGATGTCGGCATCTTCACGAAGACAGGCCCGCAAACCGTCGGAGAATTCCGGAGTCTGGATGGGGACTTCACGCTGTGTGATGATGGAACTCTTACTGCTGTGGACGAATTCAATGGGCTCCTCAATGGTGATGATGTGGCGATTGAAGTTGGTGTTGATGTAGTCGATGAGAGCCGCCAACGAAGTCGATTTCCCCGAACCGGTCGGACCGGTGACGAGAACAAGTCCGGACCGCATGTGACCAAATTCTTTGATCACAGGAGGAAGGTTGAGGTCCTCGATCGAAGCAATCTCGGTCGGGATGAGACGGAAGACAGCTCCCAGACCATTCTGCTGCTTCATGTAGTTGCAGCGGAAACGGGATTGCTCATCCATTTCGTAAGCGAAATCGAGGTCGCCTGTTTCAAGATACTGTTGGAAGGGTCCCGGTTCACAGATCTCAGAGAGAAATTCCTTGAATTCCTCTCCCGCAAGAACCGGCTCATCAGGAATTGCGGAAACTCCACCGTGAACCCGGACCTTGGGTGGGGAGCCCTCGGAAAGGTGGAGGTCGGATCCTCCGGAGGAGACGAGATATTGGAAAAGACGATCAATTTTAGCCATGCCAATGAAAGTGTTTGTGGTGTGTGTTGATTAGGATTGGAAGAAGAGCTTCATTTGCTGCTTATCTTCGCAGCGGAAAAGGGTCTCCTCCTGGGTGACGAGGCCTTCGGAGTAGAGATTGCGGAGGGACTCATCCATGGTGATCATGCCAACGTTCTTACCGGTCTGCATGATGCCCGGGAGCATGAAGGTCTTCCCGTCGCGAATGGTTGCCGCAACTGCCGCGGTGTTCACAAGGAGCTCAAGAGCGAGCGCACGTCCGGAACCGTCGGCTTTGGGAACAAGCTGCTGGGAAACGACACCACGAAGTGATTCCGAGACCATGATGCGGATCTGATCACGTTGGTCGACAGGGAATACGTCAAGAACACGGTCGAGGGTTCGGGGAGCGTTTCCGGTGTGAAGCGTTGCCAGAACGAGGTGACCGGTTTCGGCAGCGGTGAGAGCCAGCTGGATCGTTTCCAGATTTCTCATTTCACCGACCATGATGACATCGGGATCTTCACGAAGGGCACCACGAAGGGCTTTGGGAAAGGACTCGGTGTGAGCACCCACTTCACGTTGGTTGACGTGACACCCCTGGGATTCGAAGACATACTCAATGGGATCCTCCAGAGTGAGGATGTGATCCTCACGGTCCTTGTTGATGAAATCAACGAGAGCAGCCATCGTGGTCGATTTTCCGGACCCCACAGATCCGGTAATCAGAATAAGCCCGTTTTGATAACGGGTGAGGGGCTTGATGTGTTTAATGGGAAGACCAAGATCCTCCATTGTGCGGATCGTGGTGGAAATGATTCGGAAAACAATTTCGTATCCAAGACGTTGTTTAACGACCGAGGCCCGGAAACGGCCAAAGGAGTTCGCGTAGGCAAAATCGATATCACCAACCTTGTCAAGATGCTCCCAGCGCTTGTCATCGAGAAATGACCGGGCCAAGCGCTCGGTATCTTCCGCTTTGAGGGGCGCATGGGAATCCCAGATGGGGGACAGGGTCCCAAATCGGCGCCATGCGGGAGGATAGCCGGTAGGAAGGTGAATATCGGAACAATCGTATTCGATTCCGATCTGGAGATACTCGTCAACGTGAGCGAGGACTTCGTGTTCTGACATGGATGTTGTGTGTGTTTTTAAAAGATGAACAGGGACAAAATTGACGCTCAAGAGAAATCACTTTTGCGGCGGGCCGCCAAGCATGGAATTGTCATCAAAGGGACCAAAGCGTGCTTCAAGGTAATCCTTGGCGTATTTCAGGGCAAAAGTCGTAAGCGCGGGGCGCGCCATCGAAAAGATCAACTTACCGGAGCGAAGGATGAGGCCTCGTTTTTTTTCGCCATTTTTGAAGATGACATTTTTGCGACGAACGAGGCGTGCCAACAGGAATGCGGTCCCGGTTCCCGCGGCAGCCCATGCTCCGGGATGGTTCCTGACCGACTTCCCCAGTTGATGGGACAAACTGAGCTCACGCTGGAGGGCATCATGACTGGTCATCAGATCAGACCGTTGCAAGTCCAGCAGTTTGACTAGGGATTTTTTTTGTGGCTTAGCCATTCCTGGTCTTTTTTGAGTTCGCTGCGGGAATATTCAAAAAGTTCCGAAGTCGAGCCGATCTTACGGCCTTTTCGGATCAAAATCACTCCAGCGATGACATGGATCGCGGTGAGTATCAAAGCGGCACCGGTCCAATTTGCGAGGGAGAAAGGATCTCCGGCGAGCGCCGAGCCAAGTGTCCCGACAAGTCCCGCAATCAGAAGGAGATGACCCAGGAGGAGAAAAATACCCCCGATCACGATCAGACCTGTTTTTTTACCGTATATTTCGGCGGCCTCCTTGGCTTCAATCCCCAATAATTCTCCCCGGAGCTGCGCGAAGGACGAAGCCTCCCTGAGAAAGGAGGTGAGTTCGTGCCTCAAGCCCGGAGACGAATCGCCAGAAGAGGGTTTTGATCGGCCAAATGCCATAATGTCACCGTTAGCGGCGAATCAGAAGACCAAGGACGAATCCGGCGCCAACTGCAGTGAGAACAGCCTTGGTGGGGTTTTCACGGACGTAATCTTCCATGGAAATATGAAGTTCACGTGCTTTCACCCTCGTGTCCTGCCACTGGTCGGAGGCCGCGCCTCTGAGATGGCTCGCTGTTTCCTCGGCGCCTTCACGCATGGCGCCAAATTTGTCGGTCGCTGCAGAGCGGAAGTCATTGGCCTTTTCCCCGGCATAATCCCGAAGTTGCGAGGCCTTTTGCGCGGCCGCCTCTTTCAGCGCGGTGGCTTTCTCTTCGGCGGCCGTGACAACACGGTTGGGAGCCTTGCCATCTGCCGCGGCACGAAGATCATCGGCTGCGGAGCCGGCATCGGGAGAGTCGGAAAACGGGACGGAATCGGAATCGGCAGTTGCGGCACTCATGATGAAGAAACTTTCGCTCTAATCACGGGGGATGACAAGAGAATCCTTCCCGGTCGTCCCAGAGAATTCCAAAGGGATCAGGGAGTTCCAATCCAGGGAAGTCCCGGGGTGAAAATGACATCATTCCCCGGTTTTTAAATGAATTGGATCGAGGAAAGGGCTCGAATCACGTCCGAGTGAACTTCTTCCGGAGATTTCCTGGCATCGATGCGGTGAACAAAGTCATCGTCCAGCGAAGCAAAAACATCGTGGCACTTTTGGAGCGCGTCCCGCTGTTCGAATTCATTGCCCTGACCATCACGAACTCCAATTCTCGACAGCGCGGTATCGAGATCGAGTTCGAGAATGAGGACAATGTCGGGGAGAGGGGCGAATTTTTCGTTGATACGGCGGATTTCGATGGGATCGAAACCGCGGATGCCTTGATAGGCCATGGTTGAGAAAAAGTAGCGATCGAGGATGACCACGGCACCGCGGGCGAGGGCGGGCTTGATGAGGTTTTCAACGTGCTCCCGACGATCCAGATGAAAAAGGTCGAGTTCCTCCTGCGGGGAAAGGCGACCCGATTGGGCGGACTGTCGAAGCCGCGTGCCGTGCGGACCGTCGGTGGGTTCTTTTGAAGTGATGACCTCGAGGCCCCGGGCCGTCAAGGCTTCGGCCAGCAGCCTCACCTGGGTGGACTTGCCGGTACCGTCGATCCCTTCGAAGACAATGAACATGAAAAAAGAAAGTGGCACGCCCAGCAGGACTTGAACCTGCAACCCCCGCATTAGAAGTGCGATGCTCTATCCAGTTGAGCTATGGGCGCGTGACGGCGTGGTTTCTAGCGAGACCTTTTGCGGCAGACAAGCTGGATGAGTCACAAGGAGGAAGATTTTTTCCCACATCTGCTTCCGGAGGGATTTGCAGGGCTTCTTTTTCGATCTGTTCCTCATCGCGGGGATACTTATTGGGAGGGAGAACTTCTGCCGAGAGATGAAAACAAGCCCATGCCCGCCAACTGCGGAGTTCGGCATGGTCACCGGACATCCGGGAAGCCAGATGTTGGAAGTGCCGGACGGGATTCCCGATGAACAATTCATCGGAACGATGAGTGAGATACCATGCCAAAGCTTCATAGGGAGCGGGAAGATCCGGGACCATGGCAGCCTTGTTGAGCTGAAGAATGGCCTGCGCGGGTTTTCCTTGCTGCCAGAGGGATTGGGAGAGTTCGAGGCAGGCTCGATGAAACCGCTCACCACATTCCGCACGATGTTGCCGGGTATGCTCCGGCCCGAGGTCGGGGAGAGCGGGAGGAAGATGGGGATTCTGCACGGAGTGGATTTAAGGTTTCCCGTTGCGCTGTGGCGAGCCACAATCACCGCCGTTCGACATGGTTGAAACTTGGCAACAAATTGCACTGGGTGTGCTCGTCCTTCTTGTTTTCACAAGTTTTGTGAAGGAGTGGCTTTCCCCCGAAGTGGTGGCTTTGGGATCCTTGGTCGCATGCGTGATCATTGGCGTGCTTCCAATCGCAGTTTCGTCGCCGGCACCCGGACTCGAAGGAGAGGCTCTGTCAAGGGCTCTGCGGGAGTTTAATTCCGATGCTCTCAGGGTTTTCGCCCATCCAGCCCCGATCACGGTGGCATGCATGTTTGTCCTGAGCGCAGCTTTGGAGCGGACGGGGGTGATCGAGATCCTCGGCAACTGGTTCGAACGCACCGCGGGGAAAAGCCCTACCCGAATGCTGGTGATGATGATTTTGATCGTGGCAGGGCTTTCCGGATTCATGAACAACACTCCGGTTGTGGTGGTTTTCCTCCCGATCGTGTTAGGCATTTGCCGCCGCAAGGACTGGACGGCATCCAAATACCTCATCCCGCTTTCCTACGCCGCCATCGTGGGCGGGACGGTGACGATCATCGGAACTTCCACCAATCTCGTGGCCTCGGGAATCGCAGCTTCCTACGACGAGAAGTATGCTTTTGGCTTCTTCGATGTGACTCCGCTGGGAATCGTCTTTGTCGCAGTGACCTTTGTCTACCTTCTGACCATCGGGAAAAAATTGCTGCCCGAGCGGGTGACTCTCGCGGCTTTGATCGATAGCAAGGATTCCCGCGAGTTCATCACCCGGGCTTTCGTCTCGAAGGAGTCTCCCCTCATTGGGGTGAAGTTCATCGAGTCATCGCTTAAGAAAATGAAGAAAGCGCGGGTCATCGATGTCGTCCGTGACGGAAACCGGGTTAAGGAAGCTCTCGATAAGGTGGTTTTTTCGGAAGGCGATGAAATCATCATCAAAGGAAGGCTGGGGGACCTGATGGGACTCGCTGATCAGGATGGAATCACGCAGGGAACGCCGGATCAATTGGGTCTGGAAGATGTCCGGACCGAATCCGCGGTGATGATGGAAGGAATCATTGGACCGGACTCAAGCTTGGCCGGAAAAAGTTTAAAGGAGCTAAACTTCCGTCAAAGATTTGGGGTCATTATTGTGGCGGTGCACCGAAGGGGAAGGAACCTTCGCGAGCGCTTTGAGGATGTGAAACTGGCTTTCGGAGATACTCTTTTGGTGCAAGGTCCGGCCCGCCGGATGCAGCAGCTCTTTGAATTAAAGGATTTTGTGAACTTGAGCGAGCCCAAGGAAATTGCCATCCGCTCCAAGAAAGCTCCCTTTGCGATCGCCGCAATCCTTGCGTTTATGATTGTGGGATTGCTTTCGGGCATCAATATCATTCCGCCGACCCCCATCGTGCTGGTTGCGCTCTCTGCCGCTGTCTTTGTCCTCGCGACCCGCTGTATTGATCCGTCTGAAGCGTATCAAGCCATCGAATGGAAGGTCATATTTTTAATCATCGGGATGTTGGGGCTCGGGCAGGCGCTTCAGTATTCGGGAGTCGCGGATCTCCTTGCCATCAAGGTGGTTGAACTCACCCGCGGCATGGATCCACGGATTTTGATCGCACTTTTTTATCTCCTGGCTGCCGTCATGACCGAGATGGTGAGCAACAATGCGGTGGCAGCATTGCTCACTCCGCTGGGAATCATTGTGAGCATTCAGTTGGGAGTTGATGCCAAACCTTTCATTGCCGCTGTCATGTTCGGCTCCTCGGCGAGCTTCGCCACACCCATCGGCTATCAGACCAACACCTTCGTTTATGGTGCCGGTGGTTATAAATTCGGGGACTTTTTTAAAGCCGGCTTTCCGCTCGCCGTCATTCTGTGGATCGTGGCCAGTATTCTGATCCCGGTGATCTGGCCACTTTAGCAGATTCCGCCTGACATACCGTTGACCTTGTGCCCTCCGGCGAGTAATGAGACTTCGTTTATGAAAGCTCCAATCACAGTTTCGATCACCGGTGCCGCCGGTCAAATCGGTTATGCTCTTCTCACACGTATTGCGTCAGGATCCATGTTCGGCCCTGATCAACCGGTGAACCTCCGCCTCATCGAGATCGAGCCCGCCATGGGCGCGCTCGAAGGCACCGTCATGGAGCTCGATGACTGCGCGTTCCCTCTCCTCAATGAGATTGTTCCGACTTGTGACCTTGCCGAGGGTTTCCGCGGCAGCGATTGGGCTCTCCTGGTCGGTTCCGTTCCTCGTAAAGCGGGTATGGAGCGCGCCGACCTCCTTGGGATCAACGGCAAAATCTTCACCGGACAGGGTCAGGCCATTGCCGCCAACGCCGCCTCGGGTGTCCGGACCTTGGTGGTGGGTAACCCTTGCAATACCAACTGTCTCATCGCCATGAACAATGCCGGGGGAATTCCGAACGATCAGTTCTTCGCGATGACCCGACTCGACGAAAACCGTGCCAAGAGCCAACTTGCGGCCAAGGCCGGAGTCCACAACAGCGTCGTCACCAACCTGTGTATCTGGGGCAATCACTCCGCAACCCAGTATCCTGATTTCACCAACGCCCGCATTGACGGTAAGCTCGTGACCGATGTCATTGGCGACCGTGCCTGGTTGGAAGGCGAATTCATCTCGACCGTGCAACAACGTGGTGCCGCCATCATCAAGGCTCGTGGCCAGAGTTCCGCTGCTTCCGCTGCCAATGGTGTCGTCGATACCGTCCGCTCGCTCACAACGCCAACTCCCGAAGGCGACTGGACCAGCGTGGCCGTTTGTTCGGATGGTTCCTATGGCATTCCCGTGGGCCTCATTGCCTCCATGCCCATCCGCTCCAATGGCACGAGCTGGGAAGTGGTGCAAGGTGTCGGGCTCGATGAATTTTCCCGGGCCAAGGTGGATGCCTCGGTCGCGGAACTCAGCGAAGAGCGTGAAGCCGTCAAGGACCTCATCCCTTCCTAAATCAACGGTATTATGGTATCACCATTGATCATTGCGGGACGCGAATTCAAATCCCGCCTCATGCTCGGAACAGGGAAGTTTCCCTCGAATGAGCTGATGAGTGATGCCTTGGCCGCGTCGGGAGCTGAGATCGTAACCGTCGCACTCCGAAGGGCCGATCTCAGCGGACAGGCCGACCCGTTTGCCAACATTCTCGAATTCATTGATCCGGAAAAATACCTCCTGTTACCCAATACGAGCGGCGCCATGAATGCCGAAGAGGCTGTCAGGCTTGCTCGTCTGGCTGCCGCGGCCGGTCTCCCAAAGTGGGTTAAATTGGAAATTCACCCGGACCCGACCTACCTCCTTCCCGATCCCATCGAAACGCTGAAAGCGGCGGAGCAACTGGTCAAAGAGGGCTTTACAGTTCTTCCCTATATCAATGCCGACCCGGTTCTGGCGAAACGCCTTCAGGAAGTGGGCACTGCCACCGTGATGCCGCTTGGAGCTCCGATTGGGAGCAATAGAGGAATCTCCACCCGTGATCAAATCCGAATTATCATCGATCAGGCCGAAGTTCCGGTAGTCGTCGATGCCGGAATCGGAGCCCCGAGTCATGCCGCCGAGGCGATGGAATTAGGCGCAGATGCTGTCCTCGTCAACACGGCGATTGCCATCGCCTCCGACCCTTGCCGAATGGCGGAATCGTTCAAGATGGCCGTCGAAGCAGGCCGGAATGCCTATGAGGTGGGTCTTCCCGATGTGATGGACGGAGCTTCCGCCACGAGTCCATTGACGGGTTTTCTTGCTGATTGATGAGCCGGGAAAAATTGACCAAGAAGGAGTCCTGCGAAAAAACCACCGTTTGAAAGAGATCGTCAGGCGAATTTGGTGGATTTCTTTTGAGAAGAACGAAGAAATCGATTAGTGTTTCCCTGTCGGATCATTATGATTTGACCCCCCTCACATCAATGCCCGAAGACGCAACGAAGCTCCAAGCGACACGCATTATTGTGACCGCTGCTGCCGTGGTTGTTCTGGTGACTGGTCTCAAGCTTGCGCAGGAGTTTTTTATCCCTGTTCTATTGGCCGCATTCATTGCAACGGTTTCATTTCCCATCACCTCCTGGTTGCGGAAGCATCGGGTTCCAAGGGGCTTGGCGGTGTTCCTCACTGTCGTCGTGGATTTCGCCTTCCTCACGGGAATTGTGATCATCGTGATCACCTTGATGGGGGACCTTGAGGCCAAGTGGCAGGATAAATATCTGCCCGCCATGAATGTGAAGATCGAGGAAGTCTCCGAATCAGCGGTGGCGGTTCTCGAAAAATGGCAGATTCCCGATGCCCGGGAAAAAGTGAGCGAGGCAACCATCCAGATTCCCAAACTGATCGGACAAGAGATTTTTGACAAAGTGAAGGAAGCCGCGTTGGGGGTGCTAAGTTTCCTCGGAACCACCCTTTTGATCCTCATTCTAACGGTTTTCATGCTGAGCGAAGCCCGCATGTTCGGGCGGCGAGTGAATGCCATCCTGGAAGCGCGTGGCCCCAATCTCGACCGCATCATGTCTGCGACCGCCGACATTCAGCGTTACCTCGCGATGAAGACCGTTGTGAGTTTGGCGACAGGCTGTCTTGCCGGTTTTCTCTGCTGGGCGGCTGGTCTCGATTTTTACATCCTCTGGGGAATCGTAGCTTTTGCCCTGAATTTCATTCCAGTCCTTGGGTCGATCATCGCCGGTGTTCCTCCCTTTATCCTCGCATTTCTGGTTGACGGAGGACCCAGTGCTCTCGCAGTGGGCGTGGGTTATGCTTCCATCAACGTCTTCCTCGGTAACTTCCTCGAGCCGATGCTCATGGGGCGTCGTTTTGGTCTTTCAACACTGGTCGTGATTGTCTCGGTTCTTTTCTGGGGCTTCGTGTGGGGGGCAGTGGGTATGTTTCTTGCCGTTCCCCTCACCATGGTTCTCAAGGTGATGCTCAATAATTCCGACGAACTCCGTTGGATGTCAGTTGCCATCACGAAAGAAAAAAGGCACTCGATATTGACTCCCGAAGATGAGGAGGATCTCGACCTGAGTGACGATGCTCTTCTCCCGGATGAAATCAATCTGACTGGAGTGGCGCCGGAAAACCGAAGCTAGGAGGGCTCGTTTTTTCATCTTTGATTAGGTCAAAGTGGGATTCTGGCTGGCTTGTATCGCTTTGGTGGGTTTCGAGGATCAGGTTCCACGCGCGATCTGAATCGTGGTCCGCTCAACGCATTCGCTGGTCAGCAGGAAAGTGCCCGGAACGAGTGACCATGGTTGTTTTCTCAAAGTGATTCGTTAGGATCACGTCGTGCGAAAAACCGGTGTTCAGCGACTTGCCCTGATCTCAATCGTTCTTCTGATTGTTTTGATTTTCGCAGGTGCGGTTGTGCGGGTCACGGGATCCGGTTTAGGGTGTCCGGATTGGCCCACGTGCTGGGGCGAATTAATCCCTCCTTCCAGTGTCGACGAGGTTGACTTTGATAAACTTGAGGAGCGGCTGCCACGCTACAAGCGGAATGCAGAACGATTCGGAAGAGATCCCGGGTCCATCACCATTGAAGCGCTCAAAGCCGAGTATGATCCGGTGCAAACATGGATCGAATTCACCAACCGACTTCTGGCCCTCCCGGTCCTCCTTTCCAATTTTCTTTTAATGATCGTCTCCATCCGGTCAAAAATTCTTCCGCGATACGGCATCGCTTCGTTTGCCCTCGTGATAATCAGCGCCCTCACCGGGATCGTGGTCGTGGCAAGTGGCTTGCATGCCGGAGTTGTCACCATTCACATGGCACTCGCTTTCCTCCAACTGTTCATTCTCACCTACGTGTTGTGGGCGGGTGGCAGGATGGGGGAGCCCCGTCCTGCAATCAACGGACCCTCCCGGGGGCACGTCATGCTTCTTCTGGCGTGCATCATGATCGAGTGGGCGATGGGCTCGCAGATTCGTGAAGTGACCGACCGCCTCATGATGGAAAACGGAGTGGAGTCACGCGGGAGTTGGATCGACGAGATTTCGGATTCATGGGTCTACCTGATCCATCGAAGTTTTTCATGGTCCATTTTGATCGCCGCTCTTTGGCTGGGTCATAAAGCAAACTGGCAGGGATTTGTGCCCCGGCTCATTCTGCTTGTGGTTGGAGCCCTCATGATCATGGGGCTCATCCTGAGCACCTCGGGGATTCATGCCGCGGTGCAAGTCCTCCATGTCGGATTGGCCGGAATCCTTGTCAGCGCCGTTTTCTACTGGTGGCTTGCCGCCATGCCTTTAACTAAAGGAGGCCGGGGTGCCTGACCATGACCTCCGGAGAAAGACCTTCCACCTGGAAAACCTGCGAGCATTCCCGGCCGGGGTGGTGGAAACCCTGAGCACGACATTCTCCATCCTCATCGCGAACCGGGTATTCGAAGCCAGTGGACTTGCCAAAGCAACCTTGGTGGCCCTTCCAAGTCTGGGCCTATTGCTCAGTCTTTTTGTCGTCCAGGCCGTTCGCCGGAGCGGGCTCTCGGCCAATTCGATGCTGGCCTTGATTTTTGCCCTTTCGGGAGTCGGCTTCACGATCAGTTCCTTTGCAGGAGATCGCTTTGAGCTCTACATGTTCGGAATGGTGATTGCGCTGATCACCTTGACACTCAATCTTCCGCTGTTTTCGCAGATTTATCAGCGCCACTACCCGGATAAATCCCGGGGGCGACTTTACTCAATCACGGCCTTCATGCGCAAGGCCTACGCAATCGGCACCGCTTTTCTCTTTGGATGGCTGCTGACAAAATCCCTCGACTACTATCCGTTGCTTCTGAGGATCTATGCCGGAGCTTCTTTCATGATGGCCGCTTGTGTTCTCGCGGTTGAAAATGTCACTCTCAGCCGCTCCAGGCGGGTGAAGCTCTTTGATGCCTTCCGACATGCCGGTGAAGACCTCCGCTTTCGAAACCTCCTGATTTCTTGGATGATCCTCGGCACGGGCAATCTCCTCTCATTTTCCCTATTCGTGGAATACATCACCAACAAGCAGTATGGCTTTGACCTGAGTGAAGGTCACGTGAGCATTATCACGACGGTGATTCCCGAGACCTGCTTCTTTATATTCGTGTTGGTTTGGGGGCGTCTTTTTGACCGGATGGATTTCTATGTTCTCCGTTGTATCCTCAATGTTCTCTTTGCCACTGGAATCGTCTTCTATTTTATGGGAGACGGTTTGTGGGCCCTTTACATCGGAATCGCTCTCCATGGAGTGGCGAAAGCAGGGGGGAACGTGGCCTGGAGTCTTTGGGTCACAAAATTTGCGGATGCCGAAAATGTGGCCGAATACATGAGTGTCCACACCTTCCTAACCGGGTGCCGTGGTGTCCTGGCTCCCTTCATCGCTTTCCCTCTGGCGGCAGCCCTCGGACCAGGAACGGTTGGGGGGATTTCAGTGATCCTGATATCCATCGCAACCGCGATCATTCTGCACGAAATAAAAACGAAAGATCAGGACTTGCCAGAGTCGACTTGATCAGTAGTATCCGCGCCGTCAGCAGGAGAGGGACTTTCTCCTCAAGGCTAAGCCACCTTAGCTCAGTTGGTAGAGCTACTGATTTGTAATCAGTAGGTCGACGGTTCGAGTCCGTCAGGTGGCTCCATTTAAAACCCTCTAAATCAGAGGGTTACGAGGAATCAGAGGTTGGAAATTAAAGTGAGCGTGGACAAAATTCACCTTAAACTCACCTTAAAAAGAAAACCGTCCACCGTCCCCACCAAAACAAGGGACGATGAACGGTATTCCTCATCATGTCTGTTCCGCCTCAAATGCTGGTTTCCGCCTTTCGAGCTTCTGCCAACTTCCTCTCAGTGCTCCCGAACGTCGAGGAATGAGACGGACTCAAGATTGTTTAAACGAAGTCGTCTTCATCTAGAATGCGTTCCGGTGCTCACTGATGACTTTAACTCGGCCCATTGAAATGAGATCAAAAGCGACAGGTGAATAGCAGATTATGCGGTCGCCGGGGAGTGCTCCCTGTGCGCCAATGCCGCACTGCTGAACGATCTCCAGAGTCCAAAGTGAACGGTCGCTCTTGTGTGGGCTTCCGCAAGACCTGGGAACAGGCGGCATCGTTTCGGTGCGAGTTGTGACTCCATCTTTTGGATTGAATTCAACCTTCCATCGGTCGGGCTTCTTCTGCTCGTCCTGATCTCCTGTTACCTTCCACGGCGGTGAGGCGTTCTTGTTCCTCCGAAGACTTAGCGGAGGAGTGAGTCGTGTTCTATTGCTCATGATTATGCGTCTACTGCTGAAATGATTCCGTTAGCGTCGAGGATGGCTACGTCGAACCATCCAGTGACAAGCAGAGTGCGGAAGCCTTCGAGAGCTTCAGCGCGGGTAGTCAGTCGCTCGACGGTCAGACGGTTCCAATCGAGGAATGCCATCGCTGATTTCTGAGCAAGAATGAGAGTGTCGGC
>CALFSW010000104.1 GCA_937916505.1 uncultured Verrucomicrobiales bacterium
GGAGCCCTGAGCCCTGTTCCATCGATGTCTTTCTCCGGACTATGGTGCCAGGCAATCGGTATTTGTCTTCAAAGCCCGAGGTTTCAAGCTCGCAAAACCGCTCGAACCGGATCGGTGCTGAAGGGACAAAGGTCCAAAGCATAGGGTTAAAACCCGGGGCTTTGGACCTTGGTCACTTCAGGGCTTTGGGAATCCCATAAAACGGGAAAGGAGAACCACCGCTGGTTAATGATACAAGCCAGACTTTGGACAGCTCCCGTGATTCGGATTGGGATAGAAATTAACCGATGCCCTCCGCTCACGACTCTGGCCCACTCCATCATCAACTCATGAAAATCATCCCACCCACCCTCTCTTTCCTCGTTCTGTTCGGCACCGGGCTGAGCGTCCGCTCGGCGGAATTAGTCGTCAGCCGGGTCGCCTTTGTGGAGGATGGCAGCCTGAGCGTCGAAATCCCAGTGTCGGAAACAACACCGGAGAGCTACTATCGGCTCGTGCTCCTCGACGGTAAAAAAACCGTCGACTTGTTCTTCCCCGGAAGCACAAAGCCCAGCACTTACGTCTTACGGGATACGGGAGCATCTGCACGGGATAAGGCCCTCTACCGGGTCGAGGAAATCCCGCTCGCCCGCCCTCTTGATAGCGATGACGATGGCATCGATGACATTTTTGAAACCCAACATCCGCTGCTCCTGGACCCGCTCGATCCAACCGACGCAGGGGAGGACGCCGACGGCGACGGCGATACGAACCTTGCCGAGTATAAAGCGAAGACCGACTTCGCGGAGATCACGATCAGTAATGTCACCTTTGTCACCTCCGATTCAATCACGATCAGCGGGCAGTTGCGACGACCGGCCATGCGGCCGGGGACCAAGTTACCAACCGTCATCCTGATCCATCAGGGCTTCCGCACGAGAGCCGAGTGGAACCCGTTCCTCCTCGCATTCTCCGACGCCGGCTACGCCACCCTCGCCTATGACATTCGCGGCCACGGTGCCTCCGGCGGCTCGTTCAGCAGCGCCGACTTCGACAACCCGAACACGTCTCCAAAAGATCTCGTGGCCGCGATCGCATTCGTGGCCTCCCTGCCGGGTGCAGACCCCGATCGCACCGGCATCGTCGGCTCGTCGGTCGGCGGTAATCTCGCCTGTGTCGCCAGCCAGAAGCGCTGGGTTAAGACGGCGATCAACATCTCCGGAAAAACTTCCGCGGTGCGCAATCTTGCAGCGGAGAGAGAGCTTGATCTGGGATCGATGTTCCACATCTCGTCGAGCGGTGACGGCGGCGGGCAACGCGCAATCTGGGCAAACGAACTCTACGGTTTCACCTCCGGCACCCGCCAGGTCGAGGTGGTGGCTGGCTCATCCGCCCACGGCGTCGGCGTCATCAATGCCGATCCAAACTTGTTAAGCCGCATCATCGCCTTTCTCGCCGAAACCTTGTAGTTCAAAAAGCAAATCAAGCATTCCGAAAAGGACCTATGCCCAACCCAATCAAGAGGGAAGAGTTAAAGGTAATTGGCGCCCCATAATTCAGGGTAGGATTGCACCCGATGCTTCCAAACCTGGAATACCACCGGGGCGCAAGGAAGGACTCGACGATATCGATTTACGAAGCGGCAGCACCCCTTCTCCCGGAACTACCGTTGGGAGCCCGTCGACTTTAGCCGGATTCTCCCATCGTTCGGATTTTCTTAATCTCCTCCAGTCTTGAAATCAAAAAACGGATACGACCTACGGTCCGCCTTCGGGTTGGGCTTTGAGCGGGGATCCGATGGGTGTCTTTAGTTCGACTCTGAGTCCGGAATCACTTTGGCGGGCTTTCGAGTCAATCCGGAAGGTGAGGGCGCGGCGGCCGGCCTTGAGCTTGAGTTCGGAGCCGGGGTCTTCGATTTCCCGACCGTCGAGCCAGAGTTGCAGGCCTTTGGTGGAATTGATTTTGAGGGATCCTTTTCCGGCGACCAGGACGTTGAGGTGTCCCCTGGCAAAAACGACCTTGTCACCGGTGAGGTCTTCCGGAGGCAGGGTGCCATCGACTTTGCTATAGGCAGTCTGCCAGGTTGCAATGTCATCGGGAGAGTTGGCAAGTTGCCACTTACGGATGACGGGGCTTTCGTCGTTGGAGAAATCACCGGGGCGACCCAAAATCGAGAGGAATTGTGCGAGGTCGAGGAATTCCTGGCGGCTCTTTAGCTGATCGGCCAGGCCGGAGGGCATGAGGGAAGGCATTGCTTGCTCGCGCTGGATCGCGCTGGCAGGAATGCGAACCTCTTTTCCAGCTTGAGCGGAATCACGCACGACGACTTCCTTCTCGCTCTTGAAGGTGATGACGCCAATTTGCACGGTGCCGTCCTTGAGGATGAACATGCGGTTCTCATAATGTTCTGCGATGGCGGCGTTGGGGTTGAGAATGGACTCGACCATGTAACCCGGCGAGGCGGCCGCCCCGACCGCGACGAGGTTGGGACCGATGGCGGATCCGGCTGAGCCGATGGCGTGGCAACTGGAACACGCGAGAGCCTGACGACGATAGATCATCTCGCCACGATGCGGGTCGCCCAGTTTGACGACATCCGCAGTGAGGGTATTTTGATCTTCGGCAAGCAGGCGGGCGCTGAGAGGATTCTCCGGGGTGGTAGAAGGCGTGAAGAGGGGCTGAAGAATCTTGGGAAGTTGTCCGGTGGTGCGATGGAACTCGTTCACCTTGGCAATGAGGTTTGGATGCATCGTCTCAGTTCTTAATCGGATCGAAAGTGGCTTGGGCCCTCTGCGGTTTTTCAAAACCGCTTGCAGGACAGGAATGGGATCGATTTCGCCGGGGTCTTCGGAAAAGAGGACAGCCATTGCGTCGATTCCTTGATCCAATTCTGCGAGCACGAGGCCCTGAAGCGCGGCGTAACGGGTGGCGATGTCATTGTTGGTGGCGGTTAAGGCGGCGAGGCTTTCTTGATACCTGGTGCTCCCCAAACTCGCGAGGCCCACTGCCGCCGATTGCCGGACTCCGGAGCTTTGCGTGTCGTCCTTCAGCAAGGCGACAAATTGCGGGGCCACTTGCACCACTTTCCAGGCACCAAGAGCTTCGGCTGCGAGTTGAACAATTTCGGTGTCGGGGTGTTTGAGAAGCTTGCCCAGGCGGGGGAGTCGTCGACTCATTCCTTTTGATTTCACCGAGCCTGCTTTGCTTTTCAGCACCTCGAGAACAGCTTTAGTTGCGTCAATCGATTTGACTCCGGTTCTTCCGCTCAGCGCATTGATCAGCGCACCGATTTCATTCCGGGTTCCCTTGGTGAGGAGATGTTCTTTGACGGCTGCAATTTCGTTTTGATCCGGGGAGGGGTTCTTGAGGAAATCATTTAAGCGTTGCTTGAATCCGATCCCGGCACCTTGTTCGGCATAGGTTTTGTGAGAGGCTTTCGCGAAGATGAGTTCTCCTTTCTCCATGGCGGGACGGAACCAGGAGGCGAGCGCCTTGGTGGTCTGTATAAGCGCCTTGTCTACCTGGGGATCGCTCGGATGATCGGTGGCGTGGAGAGCGGCGGCAAAGGCTTCGGCCTTTGGTATGAAGCCCGCGGAGAGCACCGCTTCCATCCGAGTGCGGGGAAAGGCATCGCCTGCCAGCTTGGCGACCATCGAGATGGGATCGCTAAGGTCCTGATGCCAGTATCGAAGAAGGCGAGCGGCGGCTGAGCGGGCGTGGCCATCTTTGGCATTGATGACGCGGGTGAGGATTTTCTCGCTGACAAGTTCGACGTTTTGACAAGCCCACATTGCTTCGACAAGATGGTGATCGTAGTCAGGGAGATTGGGGCTGAGGGATTCGACCCAGGATTCGAGGGCGGCGAGGACTTTTTCGGGATCACGCTCGCTGAGATCTTTGCGTGCCTGGTGGCGGGTCCAGGTTTCAGGGCTCTTGAGGTGATCAACGAGAGCCTCGATCGAGGCCCCCTCAAGCTTTGGTTTTTCGACAAGCGGGCTGCCTTTCCTGGTGATTCGCCAGATGCGGCCATGGTCGTGATCGCGTCGGGGGTCGCGGAAGTCGTGTTGGGCGTGGTTGATGATGGAATTATACCAATCGGCAACATAGATCGCCCCGTCGGGGCCGGTTTTGACATCGACAGGTCGGAAGTTCGGATGCTTCGACGTGAGGAGGGGCTTGAGAACTCTGGCGCTGAAGCCGACGCCCTTTTCGAGGAATTCGTAGCGGACGACGCTGCGGCTTTTGAATCTCCCGGTGAGCAGTTGCCCGCGAAGATCGTCGCCGATGTGTGTGCCGGTTGCGAGGTCACCGCCGCATTGCTTGTCGGTGCTGAGCAAGGGTGGAACGGCGACCGCCTCGCCGCTGTTACCCGAGGCCGGGGAGAGATACATGATGCGGGGATTGTTCACCATGAAGGACTGGCCCCACCGGTCGAAGACATGTCCCCAGGGATTGCCGCCGGTGCCGCGGCAGAACATTCGGAGCTCCTGGGTGCGGGGATTGAATTGGTAGACGCCGCCGTTAAAATTACGCACCACGCCATACTGGGTTTCGACCTGGGTATGGAGGAAGATGCCTTCCTGAAAGTAGATCCATCCGCCCGGACCACGACGCCAGGCGCTGATCGAGTGATGACTGTCCTCGATCCCGAATCCGGTGAGAGCGAGTTGCTTGACATCGGCAACGTCGTCGCCGTCGGTGTCCTTGAGAAAGTAGACGTCCGGAGATTGGCCGACGTAGCATCCGCCGTTGGCGAGTTCGATGCCGGTGGGGAGGTAGAGTCCTTCGGCGAAGACGGTGGACTTGTCGGCGGCGCCGTCGTTGTCGGTGTCTTCGAGAATGATGATTTTGTCGTTGGCAACATCGCCCGGCTTGAGCTGGGGATAGGACCAGGAGCAAGCGACCCAAAGGCGACCTTTCGAATCCCAGTTCATGTGGACCGGGTTGGCCAGCATGGGGTCGGCGGCGAAGAGATTGGCTTCGTATCCGGGGAGTAAATCAAAGTTCTCCAGCTCCGAGACCGGATCGTGATTGTTCATCAAGGCAATATCGGCACCCTGGAGGTTCCGGGCCTTGATCCCTTTGACGTCCTGCCCCTTGGCGATGGAGGAGGAAGTCAGCGCCGAAGCGATAAAGAAAGAAACGAATTTCATGTAGAAGCTATTTGGTGGGAAAAAGTTGCCACTGGCGTTTGCGGAGGGCGTTGCCTTTTTTGGAAATGAGCGCTTCCCGTTCCTTGGCGAGTTTGTCGAAGGCAATGACCTCCGCCGGGAGAGCTCGACCGCTCGGAGAGGTCTTTCGTTCGCCGACGATATGGACTTGATTGAGGGCCTTCCAGCTGTAGGTGAATTGGAGGTTCTTGTCGTTGATGGCCGCGCGGAGAGCTTCGGCTTCGCGATGAGCGGGAGAGGAATCGATGGCGACCCCTTTGGCCCATTGATCGTGCTTGGCGGTGACGATTTGTATACCGTCGACGACGAGGGTGTAGTTGCCGGGAGCAAGCTGGGTGACGGTGAGTGTGTCGTGCCGAGCGGCGAGCTGAGGTGGCAATTCCGAGTTGTCGGGTGAAGGGAGTGAAGGGGCCGATTGTTCGGTAACGGAGAAGATGAGAGAGTTCTTTTTGGAAGTAATCTTGGACAGGGCTACTCCTTTGGCCGTGCCGGTCCGGGCCCCGGCATCGATGGTGAGAGACCAGGGCTGAGGGGCTTCATTGGTGAGTTGCTTGTAGAATTCGTGGCTCACGGCCCAGTATCCGAATTGGTTCAGAGTGATCCCGTTTGTGGTGAAGCCTGGTCCGACTTGTTCCTCCATGAGGTATCGGGTCGGTTCATAGAGATCGATGAACGGAAGCTTTGCGGCCACGGCCACTTCGCGCATCGCTTCGGTGTAGGCTTTGAGATCGGCATTGCGCTTCTTGAGGACGGGAGTGAGCTTGCTCAAATCTTCCTGGGCGATGGGCGAGACGAGGATGAGCCTCACCGGAGACTCGCCATTGTATGTCTTGCCCGTGTGGGTGGAAATGAAGCCCTTGAGGTCGGAGCTGAATCCTTTCAGCCCGGCCTCGCCATCGAAGGATTCGCCCATGCCGAAACAGGCGATGATGACGTCGGTTTTGTGGGCGTTGAGGGTGGCTTCTTCGGTCGGGAATCCGGTCGGGCGATCACGGGCGGTGAGCATGTCGCCAGCCCATCCGAGATTGCGGATGGAGAGATCAGAGCGTTGTTGCAGGAGAGTTTCCAGGTAGCCATGGATTCGCAATTGATCAGCGAAGGTATTGCCCACGATGGCGATTCGGTCGCCCGAACGAAGGGAAGACTCAGCGCTGGCCCAGCTGGGGAGCAATGCGAAGAAGAGGAAGAGGTAAGATTTCATTTCCTGGGCTTTTTCTTTTTATCAGCCCGTTCGACTTTCCAGGTCGAGATCCTGGCGTCCGCTGCGGGGACTGGACGTCCGAGGCCCCAGTGGACGGCATTGACGAGCATGCGGTTGAATGATTCCTCCGCAAAGTCACCGGGGTGACCAAAGGAAGTGTAGAAGGACTTTCCTTTCCATTCATTCTCCCAGGCCCAGGCGACGGGAGCAGTTTCAAATTTCCTCACCCGGACTTCGCCGAAGCTCTTCTTGAGCAGACGCTCCCGACCGGTGCCGCTGCCGGAGACGAGTGGAACGGTGCCTTTCTCAAGATGAGCCAAATACAAGGTCCCCGGTGAGGTCCATTCGCTTTTGGTGACATGCGTCATGATGGGGTGAGTGAGGTTTTCGGAGACGACTTTAATTTTGGTCGCGCTGCTTTGATGGACAACATAGGGAGAGCCAAAAACACGACGTCCAAAGCCATCGTTCCACTCGAAGCGGGGATGCTCTTTGGGATATTTGAAGGCGTGCCCTGCGGTGCGGAGGCCGATGACGGGCTTGCCTGATTTGAGATAGTCCTCGATGGGCTGCCACTCTGCATGGGGCAACTTGAGAAAGCGCGTGAAGAAGATGGCGAGATCGGCCCGGGCCAATGCTTCGATTCCCGGGAGAACGTTTTCAGTCTTCTTTTCAGGGTTGCCTTCTCCCATCACGACGGTGGTGCGAAAACCAAACCTTTCGAGTTCCTTCGCGAAGAGAGGCATCGTGAGTTCCGGCGAGTAGTGGAGCGTGCCCACCACGAGGACAACGTGCGGCTTCTTTTCCCCGGCAGCGGCCGAGTGAAATCCAATGAGGGATAGAAAGAATAGAGTGAGGAGATATCGTCTGATCATTTGTGTGTTCTTCTTACGCGTAGTGGCGGATCGTGTTTCGAATTACTTGTTGATCCAAATGAAGAAGCGAGATTGGGAATCAGACGAATCCTTCGCACCCCGGAAGCCATCCCGAGCGGTGTTTTGTGCGGATAGAACAAAGAAATGCCGGGCACAAATAGCGCGCAGTTAAGTGGGGCTCCGTTTGACTGTTCGCGGTTCTTGCCGAAAGGGCCTCTCTGGCAATCGGCCCTCCGCTCCGGGAGCGTTCCCATCTACTCCGCGGCCCTGCCCAGCGAGGCCTTGATCGTGCGTGCAACTTGATCCGCGAGAAGTTCTGAGCCCTCGGGTTTGAAATGAACATTGCCGGCTTTGGTCGCGAGCTCGGGCATCTTATCCGCCATGACCGCATGCAGATCGTTGACTTCAATCTTGTGCTTCTTCATCACCTCAAGTGCCGCCTTATTGTAGATGACATCATCTCCCAACTTACGACCGGCTTCGCCTTCCGGGACCGGCGTGGTCGTGGCAAAGATAAGATGTGCACCGGTTTTCTCCAGGCTCACCAGGAGTTTCTCGAGGTTCGCGGCATACTCCCCGACGCTGTGAGAAACCTTACCCTTTACCTTGTCACGTTTCCCTTGGGTCTTCGATTCAGGGTGGCGATAACACAAGTCGTGCAGCCCCCAATTGAAATGGATGACGTCCCACTTCGACTGACCAATCCATTTGTCGATGTTCGCGAGCCCCTTGCTGGTGGGACCACCGTTGGTCGGGATGCGATGAACGTTGGCGACGCCTTTCAATTTCGTTCGGGTCGGCAAGGTGTAGGCAACCGAGATCGAATCGCCGATCAGCAGGACGCGCGGCAGGGACGGATCGTCCTCGATTGGAGTCATCGGGCCGGCCTTTTTCTTCTGCGCGAGGCAAGGCGCGGTGAGCATGGCCAGACAGAGCAGCGTGTTGATTGCGATCTTCATTCTGAGACTGTGCGCAATCCCCCGCCCCAGGTCAAAGCTCCTTGTCCTCACCTGCTAGGCAGAACCGCCTTGGCCCGGTCCCCCGACATTCAATTCGCACTGCCAATGCAGACCAATTCCTTCATCAAAACCGATTCCCTGTTACCTTGGTTTTAGTTTCGTGGCACCTTGATATCGATCAACAGAGACTCGTAGGTCGCCTTCGCTTCCTTGTATTCGCCGAGCTCTTCGGCACTGAGCACGTCCTGATTCCGTTCGATCTGCTGATCCATCAGGCTGACCAACCACTTCACTTCCTCCTATTTTGCTCGAAGAGGTTTCTCTTTCACCTCAATCCAAGTAGGAGCGGCATGGGCAAAACGAGGGCGCTTGTCCTTGCGGTTTTCGAAGCAGCGGAGCGCGATCCAGGAGCTGTGCTCGATCGGAATATTCACGTCAACCGTGACATGCGCGATGTTTTCCTTCGTTACGTTTCGCCCGCGTCGAGGCCCTTGATCCATCCGTCATAGGTGAAACCCTGTGGTCGATGCACATAGACCCGTCCAAAGCCGAGTGGCACCGGATGCACGCCCGAGGCCGTGCCAGCAGTCGGACGGAGACGGAAGCCGCAGTTCAGCAACGCGTAGTAGGATTTGAATCCGTAGTCGATCCAACCGCTCTCGGTCCAGGCGCCGCCGTCAGGTTCGGATTCGATGTTCATGAATCCCGGGGACGGCACAGGCTGCCATTTTTTGAAGCCGAACTCGGTGCGTCAGATGTGTTTGTTGGCGAGCTCGAACAAGTCGACGCCCATCGTCGGGACGAGCATCATCGACCACGGCCAGTTGTGCTTGTCGAGATCGAGAATGGCACCCTGTCGGCGAGCCTCCGCGGCGATCGATCCGACCGGCGGAGCTCCCATCTTGAACGGCTCCTTGTGGTTGAGAACAAAGACGGCACCGAGCGTGTGGCGCTTGCCTCCCATGGTAAAGATCTCATACTCGGTGTTCATCGGGTAGATGACGTGCGTGTCGTCGACTTTGATAAGTTCAGCCTTCGGCTGCGGGCCGGGTTTCTTGCCAGCGGCCGGTGGCGTGTTGCCCTTGGTGACCCAGTAACTCAGCGGCAGGGCGACGTTGAGATCCTCGGCAAGCAGGATGTTAGGCAGGTCTTTGATCTCGCGGGGCACGTGGGTGTCGCCACTGAACCAGCCGGCTTGCGCCAGGTTGATCCACCGACGGACCGGCAGGACGAGGCCGCCATCCGGCCCGTCTTTACTTACCGATCATTTCCATGTCCTCGTAGCAAACTCCGGGCCGTGTTCAGCAATAATTTTAATCTCTCCTTCCGGAACATCGGCGACAAACGGGTGCGCAGAGAGAGTCGTGTGGGTTTCGATCGATCTTTCGAAGCGTTTGACGCCGTAGGGCACGGCGCTGCCCGCGGGATCTGCCGAGCGCGCGTGGAACCCCTGATCAGAATCGAGGTGGTGAATGTTGACACGCGCAGGGAGGGGCTTTCTGGACCCGGCATCGATGACCCGGCCTCTGATCTCGATCACCGATTGCGGCTTGGGCGAGAAACAAGAGCGTGAACATCTGGACGACCAGCGGCTTCATTGACGACAGCCTACCGAACCGATCAGCAGCACGCCACAAGTATCGCTCGTTGCTGGACTGAAATAGAAATGCTCCATTAATCCTGTCGGCTTGGATTGACCTCAGCTCTCGATTTGGCCATGTTGGCAAACGACCAATGCATACACACCGACCATCTTTATTTTCGGCCGCTGTCTTGCTGGTCACATTTGTCCTCGGAGCCGGGTCTTTGCACGCCGATTGGCCGACGCACCGTGGCGATTCAGCACGCAGCGGATTTACCCGGGAGCAATTGCCCGAGAACCTCTCCCTGCGTTGGGAATACCGGGGGCATCATACCCCGGCGCCGGCGTGGCCGCTGCAGGAGCGGATGCAGTACGACCGTGCCTTTGTCCCCATCGTCGCGGATGGCCTGGTGTTCTTTGGGAGCAGCGCGGATGGATGTGTCTACGCTCTCGATTCCGGCAACGGCGAGGAGCGCTGGACCTATTTCACCGATGGGCCCGTCCGCTTTGCCCCCTCGTTCTGGAAAGGGCGGCTGCTGGTTGTTAGCGACGACGGATATCTCTATTGCTTGGGCGCGAAAGACGGCAAGCTTCTGTGGAAAAAGCGGGGCGGTGCCGGGCCCGGAAACGTTCTCGGCAACGGCCGGATCATCTCGCGATGGCCGGCGAGGGGAGGTCCCGTGGTCATTGATGGCATTGTCTACTTCGCCGCCGGAATCTGGCCCAGCGAAGGGGTCTACCTTTACGCCGTCGAGATCGAGTCCGGCAAAACGCTCTGGCTCAATGACAGCTCGGGTTCCATCTACATGCCGCAGCCACACGGTGGGGCCAATGCCCGCAGCGGGACTTCTGCCCAGGGTTACCTTGCCGCCTCTGCCGAGCAATTGTTCGTGCCCACCGGACGTTCGGTTCCCGCGGCTTTCCAACGATCCAACGGAAAATTTCAATACTTCCATATGCAGAAGAACGGCCATCGCGGTGGCTCGGATATCTCGGTTTCGGACCAATTCTTCTTGAATGATGGTATCGCCTTCAACTCAAAGAGCGGTGTCGCTCTTGCCACAGCTCCCGGCAAGGTGCTCGCCACTCCTCCAGGCAAACTGGTGGCGGCCTCCGGCAAGATGCTGAAAGGTTACCGCTGGGCCGATCTGGTATCCGACGAGAGCAAGCAGAAATCGAAACGCGGATTACTCAAGGAATTTGAGATCACGATTGGACACGCCGCGCTCAGCTTGATCGTCGCCGACAAGCGCGCGGTGGCTGGTGGCGCCGACCGGGTGACAGTCGCCAACATCCCGGCGGGCGAGCAGGTCTGGACGACCGAGATCGATGGGGAGGCATCCGCGCTCGCAGTCGCCGGAGGCCGGCTTTACGTGAGCACTGACAAGGGCGGGCTCTACTGCTTTGGGCAAGCAGGGCCAGAAAAACCCTCCCGGCGAACACCGAAGGTTGCAGCGCCGACGGATCTGGGCGGAGGAGCATTCGCGAAAGCGGCGGAGGAACTTGTGAAGCGTTCCGGAGTGACCGGCGGCTATTGTGTCGATCTCTCCTGCGGCGACGGCAGCCTGGCCTACGAGTTGGCCCAGCGGACAGATCTCATGATCTACGGTATCGAATCCGATCCAGACAAGGTCGCCTCCGCCCGGCGCAAACTTGCCGCCGCCGGTCTCTATGGAACGCGGATCACGATTCTCCAAGGCGATCCCACGAAGACGGATTTGCCGGCTTCTTTCGCCAATCTCGTCGTCTCCGGGCGATCGGTTACAGCAGGCGACGCGGTCGTGGCTTCGATGAAATCAGAAATGGCCCGGCTCCGACGCCCCTACGGCGGAATTCTCTGCACCGGCAAACCGGGAGAGATGGACCTGGTGAAGGGCGGCCCCGTCGAGGGAGCCGGACGTTGGACCCACCAGTATGGCAATGCCGCGAATACCGGTTGTTCGGATGATGAACTCGTCCGCGGCTCGCTCGAAATGTTCTGGTTCAAAGAGATCGATCACGACATTCCCCAGCGCCACGGGCGCGGCCCGGCGCCGCTGGTCATGGATGGGATTCTCTACTACGAGGGCCTCAATGGCATCATCGCTGTCGATGCCTACAATGGCCACAAACTCTGGACCTACTCGCTCCCCGATATCTTGAAAGGGTATCACGGTGATCATTTGATGGGGACGAGCGGCACCAACAGTAACTTCTGCGTCTCCGAACACGGATTGTTCGTCCGCCGCAAGGATCACTGCCTGCGCATCGATAGGTCCTCCGGCGAACTCCTGGACAAGTTCGTTGCACCACCCGATGTCGACGGAAAGCCGGGGACCTGGGGCTACATTGCACAGGACGGAGATGTTCTTTTCGGCTCCTTGGCAAACAAGGAACACGTCGTCACCTATCGCTACGTGGCTGGTGGCGACCTCGGGGTACAGCTGACCGAGTCGAAGTCTCTTTTCGCGCTCGACGCCAAGACTGGAAAGTTGCTCTGGCGATACGATGCCGAGCATTCGATTCGTCACAACGCGATCGCTATCGGTAACGGGCAGGTCGTCCTAATCGATCAACCGCTGACGCTTTATGATCGCAAGCGCAAGGGAAGGCCAGACGGGGAGACAGCAGGTGCGCTTGTCTGCCTGGATGCCGCGACCGGAAAGGAGGTGTGGAAAGAAACAGACAACATCCGTGGCACCATGCTCGCCCTGAGCAGCGCGCACAATGTCGTCATGATAGGCTACCAGCCGAGCTCGTTCAGGCTGGCCAGCGAAATCGGCGGAAGGATTGCCACCCACCAGCTGTCGGACGGCTCGCCCCTCTGGGAGCAGAAGGCAAACTACGCCTCCCGGCCCCTCATCGTCGGCCAGACCATCTACGCTCAAGGAGGCTCATGGGATCTGCTATCCGGCGAGCCGCAGCCCTTCAATTTTAAACGCTCCTACGGATGCGGGCAGCTCGCGGCTTCGAAGCACCTGCTGACCTTCCGCTCCGCGACCCTCGGCTACTTCGATCTCGACAAGAACAAAGAGCTCGAAAACTTCGGTGGATTCCGCCCTGGCTGCTGGATCAACGTCATCCCCGCTGGTGGCCTGGTCATCGCTCCGGATGCCTCCGCGGGCTGCAAGTGCAGCTACCAGAACCAGGCCTGGATCGCCTTGCAGCCGAAGTCAGTAAAGTAAGATGTCTAGCGAGGCCGAGAGAGGGATTGAATCCTATGTTGCAACCCGGCTCGCCGGCTGCCATCCCCGGATCCTGGAGTGGCAGGGCCGGGAGGCAACCCGGGCGATTATCGAGCGTTGGCTGAACAGCTATCTCGCCTGGCTCCGGGATGATGAGGCCGTGTTGGAAAACTATGCCAGGCATTGTCCTGTCGAAGGTGCCACCCCCGGGGAATACGGA
>CALFSW010000105.1 GCA_937916505.1 uncultured Verrucomicrobiales bacterium
GCCGAAAAAGCCTACCGGCAATTGTTCGGGAGCGCCCTCGATTTGAAAACCGGCGGGAAAAAGGAATTCGCCCTGCAAACCAACCTCCTTGATTTCCTCAGCGAGGACACCAAACGCCTCGCCAGTCGGATCAGTCGGGAGGAGCGCGAGAAACTCGACCACTACCTCAACGCCTTTGAATCGGTCCGGGCCCGCAACGACCAACTCGTCTCGATGCAGGAGAAGATCCGCCGGAACGCGCCGGAACTCACCAGCCAGTATGCCTCGACCGTCTTCACCGATCGCGTCTCGACCTTCTTTGACCTCACCGCCGCCTCCCTGATCACCGGATTGACCAATGTCATTTCGATCCGCGCCGATTGGCTCAGCGCCAAATACGCCACCTTCGGGTTCAAAAACACGAGCGTGCATGACATCGGTCACAACAAGGTCACCGACAACGGACTCAAGTCGGCCGAGGCCCGCGATGTCATTCGTAAATTTCAAATCGATGAGATCGCCAAGTTGGCCGCCAAGCTCAAAGCGGTTCCCGAGGGTGACGGCACGATGCTCGACAACACCATGATCATCTACTTGTCCGATACCGGCGAAGCCCACCATTCGCAGCGTAAGGAGTGGCCCTTCATCGTCGTCGGCGGACGGGGCCACAAGATGAAGACCGCCGGTCGCTACCTGCGCTATCCCAAATACGGCCAACCCGGCCACAAAACCATCGGGAATTGGTACACCACCATCCTCCAGGCCAGCGGCGCCCCCGTCCGCGATCACTTCGGCCAGCTCGACAACAAGCTCAAAGACCTCGACCTCCGGGGGCCGCTCGCGGAGCTTGCCGTCTGAAGACCCCGCTGCGGGAAAATTAATTTACGAACAATTCACAAAACGAAAAAACCCAGATGAAATTCAATCCATTGAAAAGAACGACCCTCCTGGCAGTCGCTGCCTCCCTCCTCGCTGTCACCAATCCTGCTTTTGCCGGGGAGAAGCTGAAAATCTTCATCCTGGCCGGCCAGTCCAACACGGTGGGCCACGCGCGAGCCCACACCATGGCCACCCTCTACCATTCAGGCACCGCGAGGGACAAGGACCTCACCCGCCTGGTGTTCAAAGAGGGCAGCGGGCTCTCTAAGAAATCGCTGGAGGACCAGCTGGCCCGGGCCCGGGAACTCGATGACCTGAGCGGCGGAATTTCCAATGACAAGATCAAGGCCATGAGTGCGGGTCCCGAAAAAACGGCGCTGGAAGCAGAGGTCAAAAAGCGCAAGGACGCGCATGAGGCCTACAAGGAGAAGATCGCCGAGTCCTGCGTGGTTTCGGATCGGGTCTATCTCAACTCGATCGCCGACGGAAACAAAGGGGCCGGCAAGCTCGGGATCGGTTATGGCGGTGACAAATCGAAGATCGGGCCGGAATACGGCTTCGGGCTCTCGATTGCGGAGAAGGTCGATGGCCCCATCCTGCTCATCAAGACCTCATGGGGTGGCAAGTCCCTCAATTACAATTTCCGCCCGCCCTCCGCCGGGCCCTACGAATTGAACGAGAAGGAGCAATCCGGAGGCAAGGCCGACGAGATCAAAAAGAACGCCAGTCTGAACTACCGCATGATGAATGAGTCCATTCATGGGGTGCTCGACAATCTCAAGGCCAACCATCCGGCCTACGATGCCGCCGCGGGCTATGAGATCGCCGGCTTTGTCTGGTTTCAGGGATACAATGATCAGTTCTCACCGGAGTTCCGGGACAACTACAAGGACAACATGATTTCCTTCATCAAGGATGTCCGCAAAGAATACCAGGTTCCAAAGATGCCCTTTATCATCGGCGTTCTCGGAACGGGGATGACCGCGGAGAAGGTGGCGGAGAACCAGGTCTCGCTCGGTCAGCGGGAAGCGGCCAGGGCGCCGGAGTTCAAAGGCAACGTCCTCGCGGTCGAGAGCTATCCCGAGTATTCCCTGTTCTCGCATGAGATTTTCAGCAAAGGCTGGCCGAAGCATTATTACGAGTGGGACACCGTCGGCAGTGACCGCCCCTATCATTATCTCGGGAGCGGGACCTTTTTTGTCAGGCTCGGCGATTCCTTCGCCAAATCGATGGCCGACCTCATCGCAAAACAGCAAAAATAAGCCACCACGCGCGGGATCCGGCTATTTTTTTTAAATGGCGGCGGATCCCGTTCGGCGGTTCGGGCGGGGCGGGGGACTCTCAACCGGCGTGATGCCCCCATGGTCCGCAAGCTCACACAACGCGCTCCAAATAAGGGGCTTGCCTGCCCGTTTCTAATTCCGTCACTGCGGAAGGATGAGGGACTTCCAATCACTTGAGAGGCTTTTCGACCATCGGGTCGACTCCCCTGGTGATCCGAAAATCCGCAAGCCCGCCTGCCCTTTCTCCCGGCGAAAGCACATCTTCGCTCGTGCAACATCAGTGGAAAAGAAATGCTTTTCCGGGCATCGCATCACCCCAAAATGAGTTGCGAAATGTCCCTGAAACGACCGGAAATCCTCCCGGGGCGCTCGGGCAAAGATGAATTCCGCTCTCACAAGCCATGAATCCGCGGAATCTCCTGAACGCTCCGGAGCACCGTCGATGCTTGCTTTTCCCCTCCATTTCTACCGGAATCGCGCCTGCGGGCAGCCGCCCAATTCACTGACAATCAATCCCTTTTTCATTTCCGGAATGGGGGGGGGCGATGGCCGGCGCGAATCCGTAACTCTCCCGGCTGAAAAGATATGAGAATGATTCCGGCCTTTTGCGAAGAAATTTCTCAAAAAAACAAAAATAGAATTGACCGAATGTCCGGATTAGGGAAAAGTAACGCCGAATTAAGAAAAGCATCACCATGACATTAAGAAAATTATTCCTGACAGCAATCGCTTGCGTCTTTGGTTTGGCTTCCAGTGCCTCCGCTCAGTTCATCGTTTTTGGTCCCAATGTGAGGGTCGTTTTCACGACCGTTACGATCGGAGGTGACAAGGTGAAGCAGGCAAGGGCCTCGATCACAGAGACCGCCGCGAACGGCACAATCACTTCCAGGGTGCAAACCCAGGTCATCGTTCCTGATGGCAATGGCGGCTTTGAGCAGATCGTCACCCAGGAGCAGGCCGTTGCGATCTTGACTTCTCTGCCGGGTGACCCTCCTGTCTATACGGTGATCGTGACTCGTAATGAGGCGACGACTGAGCTCGATTCCTCTCAAACTCCTACGGGCACGCCGCCTGTGGTTGTCGCTGATCCTGTTGGTTTCACGCCAGGTGTTGCCCAGGGCGATCTCGACCTTCCTGAGGAGACCACGTTGCTCCCGGTCGATGAAGATCTGAATGGAGAGGTCATTGTCGTCAGTCCTCTCTAAGCTGAGGTTTAAGTTTCACAAAATTATTTTACCTCATTTGAAATGAACACAAAAATTTCTTCCCTCCCCAAATTCGGCCTCTCTCTTTTTCTCGTTTGTCCTGCCCTCGCGGCAACGAGCGTCACTTATGACTTTGAAGCCGAAACAGCCGGTGATTTCTTCAGTGATAGTGTCACTGACTGGTCTCAGGATACCACCAACCCTTCTGCCTTTGGTCAGTCCTTTCCCCTCGCTTACATTTCTTCCACCGCTTTTTCGGGTGGCGTCTTCACCAACACCGGTCACCTTGGGACCCGGTCCGCCAATCTGCCGGTGAACGCACCCACCACTGTTTCGGGCGAGATCGATTTGCCGGTCACAACTGCCTTGGAAGTCACCTTGAATCTCGCCATCATCGACAACACCGCTGACGCTTTCGCCCAGCGTGATGCTTTCAGCGTTGCCCTCACCAATAGCGTCAACGCCCCCATCGCCCAGATCGATTTGACGCCCACAAGCGGGGATGACACTTCGTGGGATATCTCGGTTGGAACCGGTGGAGCGGTTTTTTCAACGGGGTCCTTGGTCGAGGCCTTGGATGCCTACGTGTTTAGGATTGTCTTTGGAACCACCACCAATTTCTATTTTGGAGGTGCGGACCAGGGGGCCGTTATCGGTCTTGGGCCTGCTCTTCCCGCGGTCCCGGGCATCTCCGACCTCGATGCCATTGCCATGACTCATAATCCCTTGGGGGTGGAGGGCTCTTCAGCCACCACTTTGGTTTTTGACAACATTGTCGTGACCATTCCCGAGCCTTCTTCTGCAATTTTAGCGGCCCTCGGATTTTCCTTCCTCGGTCGCAGACGTCGCAGTTAGGTTCTTCTATCACGGAAGATAAGCAGCTCTTTTTTCAAGCCCCTCGCATTTTTGCGGGGGGGTTCGATAATCTGGTCAGGACTGTTTCTTCTGCTGCCTTGCTGCCGGATCAGTCATGCTATTATGGAAAAATCTTCAATCTCGCTCTTCGCTGCGCCATTCCTCTTAGCTTTAACGGGGCCCCTTCTGGCTCAGGACTATGTTGCTTCACAACCGGCTGTGCCAGCTGGTTTCTTCGAGACAAAAGCGATTTCAGGCGCTTCCAGGCGAACCTCGGAGGATGAGGGTGGCCTTGAACTAACGGTCGGCTTGGGGACTCTCTACGATTCCAACGTCAGCCAGGCCTCGGGCAATGGTGTCGAGCGGATCGAATCCGATTGGGTGAACACACCCAACATTGAGGCCGCTTATCTCCTGGGCGGAGGTCATTGGCGACTTGGAACGCGCGTCAAGGCGGAGCATCGTTTCCATCAGAACCGGGATGATTATGATGCCACGAATTATTCGGTGAGCGCCTTTGGAGGCTTTCAGTCAAAAAAATTCGTCGCTTCGTTTTCCACCAGTGTCGGATCCAAATCCGGACTCAACCGGAATGCCGCCGGATTTGTTGAGCGCTTCTCAAGCCAGAGCGGATTGCTCGCAAGATACAACTTCACCCGAAAAACCTCTCTTCTGGCCACCTGGGACATCAACGATCAGGAGAGCCGAACGAGGGGCTATGGCGACACCTCCTCAATGACCACCGGCTTATCCGGGATCTGGCAGGCCACTCCGCTCTTGAGCGTTGGTCCGGGATTCCGATACGGGTTGAGGACCGGGGACGATGGTGAGGAACTCACCGTGGTGGGCCCCACCCTCCGTCTCGATTATCAGCTTTCCTCCAAAGTGAAGTTACGTTCCACCCTCGGAATTGATTCCGCTGATTCCCCCTACAGCGGGACCGACACCCTTTACAATTGGTCTCTTGCTTTGAACTACCGCGCCTCATCCCTTTGGGGTTTCGACCTTGAGGCCATTCGCGACACCCGCGCCACCTTGTCGTCCGGTGGCGGCTTCGACGAAATTTCATCCTACCGTTTCAATTACTGGCGCAAAATACGCCGATCGAAGGTAGAGATCGGTCTCGAATATGAGGACCGCAGTCCAACCGACAGCCTCGTATCCGTGAATGGCCTGCGGGATTCCCAATATTTGGTCCTTTCGACCGGCGTGACCTTTCCTGTTTTCCAGGACAATGCCGAGCTGTCCCTCGATCTCAATTGGCGGGACTTGTCCTCCAGCGATCGCAACTCGTCCTGGGATGGCTTCCGGACCGGAGTGGGACTTCAGTGGAACTTCTAGTTTTTTCTTCGTCGTCTTCTTTCGCTCCCAACCCCTCAATCAATCTCCCCCCCCCAAAAAAATGAAAAATAACATCTCACTTCGCCTACTTTTGGTTTTTCTCCTCCTGCCTTCCCTCCTCGGGGCCCAGGGCAATCTCCGGGAATCATACACCCTTCGTGCCGGAGACGTCGTCACCTTGTCCGTCTATGAGGAAAAGGACTGTGATGCCGTGGTCAAATTACCGAAATTGAGTCAGGCTTCCTTTCCGCTCATTGGCAGCATCCGGATTCAGGGGCTCACTTTGGCGGAAGCGTCCAAGGCCATTGAGACCCGCTACGCGACCGACTATATCCGCAATCCCAAGGTCCGCCTCGATTTGACGGAATATGCCACCGAGACCGTTTCCGTCATCGGCCAGGTCAAGACGGTGGGCCCGGTCCCCATTCCGCAAGCGGGCACTCTCGAGGTCGGCCCGGCCCTGGCTTCTGCCGGGGGCATCACCGACTCGGCTGATCCCAATAACATCGTCCTCGTCCGGGCCGAGGGCAAAACCGAAGTTTTGACTTTAAAAGCGATTCAAGGAAAGGCCGGAAGCATCGTCATGAAATCGGGCGACAAGTTGGTCGTTTATGAAAGCCCTCACGTCCGGAGTGAGGTTTCCGTGCTGGGCGAGGTGAACAAGCCCGGCTCTTTCAAGCTTCCCAAAAATGGCAAAATGGATCTCGCTTCCGCCCTCGCATCTGCTGGAGGGGTGGGGGAGTTCGCCAATTTGGAGGCCATCAAGTTCATCCGCGCGGATGGCGCCCAGCGAAACTATTCTTTTCAAGAAATTCAGAATGGCGAGGCCGGGAGGATCAGTGTGGGCGGTGGTGATCGCATCGTCGTGAACAAGAGTCCCTTCGTGAACAAAACCGTCACCATTTTGGGGCAGGTCAAGAAGCCCGGAGCCATTGCCTTGCCTCTGGACGGTCGGCTTGATCTCATGACCGCGATTGCCATGGCCGGTGGCTTCACCGAGCTTGCCAATCTCAAGAAGGTCACCGTCACCAGGGGAGGGCTTTCCAAGACCTATAACGTCGACAAACTCGGTGAGACGGGGCGCGCGGGCATCCCGCTCGTCCCAAATGACATCGTCACGGTGGCCGAAAGATGGCTCTAAGGGAGATTGGGATGTCTCTATCAATTTGACTCCAAGGGAATCATTTCCCCACCCGGATGCACTCAACAATCTCCTCTTTGAAGCTCAATTTTGTTGTAAAATTCCCTTCCTCAAGATTACAACTTTTCACAGATGGCACGTCGCTCTAATTCACGTCCCAAGGTCACCGACATCGATCCCGTCGAGGACGAGGAAGACTTTGAAAGCAGCCCGGATTCTTCTTCCGAACGCCTCAAGCAGTTGCTCCAGGATCTCCTCGGTCGCTGGCATTGGATCGCCCTTGGATTGGTTCTCGGGATTCTGGGCGCCTTTTACTATTTGTCCAAGGCCCCAAAGCTTTATGAAGCCACTTCCACCCTCCTCGTGAAGCAGAAAGGGGGGGGGAGTTCCATCATCGACAAGGGCGACGACTCGGATCTCGACCTCCGTTCGGACGATGCCTTGAACACCATCGCCGAGGGCGTGAAGAACGCGGGCCTCTATCAGGAGGTCGCCTCCCTCCCGGAGATCCTTGCCCGGGAGGACCTCCTCCCCGATCCCGTCAACTGGTTCCCGTCCTGGACCGGCCGGTGGATGGGCCGGCAGGAAGGATCGGAGCAGGACGGCAAACCCACCTCACCCGTGGAACTTGCCAAGGTCTTACAAAAGTGGACGGATGTCAGTGTTCGCCGCAATACCCGCCTCGTCGACATCACCGTCACCCATCCGGTTCCGGAATGTGCCCAGCTCCTCGCCGACACCATTGCCGGGGAATATTTTGAAAGCCTCGGCAAATCCGGTTCGAGCCGCCGGAACACCACCAGGGACAGTCTCCTGAAAAAGGCCAATGAAGCCCGCGATGTCCTCCAGATCAAAGAGAATGCTCTCGCCAACTACCAGCAGATCCTCGAGTCCCTTGAGACGCTCAAAGAGAAGGAACTGATTTTCAGTGAGATGGACCGTCGCTATTTGGCACTGCACCCCAAGTTGATCACCGCCAAGGCCATTCTGGCTGACGTTCAGGAGAGATTCCTCGCGGAATTCGTCCTCATTCGCCGTGCCGTTTCCGATAAAGAGTATTGGGAAGGCAATCGGGCCGAGTGGGATCAGCCCAATCTTGACAGTAAGAGCCTCCTTCTCATTGCCAAGCGTCTCCTCACCGCCCGTGCCACCGTGCTCAGAAGTGAGATTGAGAGTCAAAAGGGGACCTATGATGCCCTCCAGACCAAATACAATGAAGCGGATGCCGATGATGCCAACACCGGGTCTGAGGTTGATCTCAATACTCTTTCCCAACTTCCCGACAAACCGGCCTCTCCCAGAAAAATGATCGTCCTGGCGGGGAGTGGAATTTTCGGGCTTGGATTCGGGTTCGCCTTCGCCTTTCTCCTCGTCAAGCTCGACAACAAGATCCACACCGTTCTGCAGGCCGAGCTCCTCACCAAGCTCCCGGTCCTCGCCACCATCCGCGACACCGATCCCAAGATCCTCGAAAAAATCATCTCCGAAAAGGGAGCCTCTCAAAAGGAGCTTTCACGGGAAGCGAGGAAATGGGATCCCCGCATCGTCTTCCGTCCCGGACTCACCGAGTCCCTCTACGCCGAAATGTTCCGCATCCTGCGGGCCTCGATCTCGCTCCTCGGCGACGAGAAGAAACGCAAGGTCTCCCTCTTCAGCAGTGCCTTG
>CALFSW010000106.1 GCA_937916505.1 uncultured Verrucomicrobiales bacterium
TGCTCCGGTGGTGAAATGAATTTGCCCATTGAGTCAGGCGCCGTTTGGGAATGTAATACAGCCTTCGATATGAAAATACTCACCTTTGTCCTTACCTTTGTATCCGCTGCCTCGATCCTCTCCGCCGTCCCGCGAGCTTTGCCGGAGGGTAAGCTGCCGGAGGACAAGCGCCTCGCTGATCTCAAGGATCTGAATGGCTACTTTCCGTTCACACCGCCAACCACGAAGGAGGAATGGGGGCAGCGATCACAAAAACTTCGACATTCGCTCATGGTGTCGGTGGGCTTGTTCCCCGAGCCCGATCGAACTCCACTTAATCCGGTCATCCATGGCAAGATCGATTGCGGCAATTACACGGTCGAGAAAGTTTACTTCGAAACACGCCCCGGGTTTTTCCTCACCGGAAGTCTCTATCGACCCAAGGGTGGGCGCGGAAAGCGTCCCGGGGTGCTGTGTCCGCACGGTCATTGGGACGAGGCGCGCTTCTACGATGCGGGTGAGGCGAGCGTGAAGCAGCAGATCAAGGAGGGGGCCGAGGCGGTGATCGAAACGGGACGCAATCCGATCCAGGCTCGTTGCGTTGGTCTGGCCCGCCTCGGTTGCACCGTCCTGCAGTACGACATGCTGGGTTACTGCGATAACGATCAAATTTCCTACCAGCTGGCGCACCGTTTCGCGAAGCAGCGGCCCGAAATGATCGGCGAAAAAAACTGGGGACTCTACACCCCCCAGGCGGAATCGCATTTGCAGAGTGTTATGATGTTGCAGACCTGGAACTCGATGCGCGCAATCGATTTTCTTCAGGGCCTCGACGATGTCGATCCCGAGCGGATCGCCGTGACCGGTGCGAGCGGGGGAGGGACCCAGACCTTTGTGATCTCGGCGCTCGATGCGCGCGTGCAGGTCTCGATGCCGGCGGTGATGGTCTCGACCGCCATGCAGGGCGGTTGCACATGCGAAAACTCCACCCTCATGCGCGTGACCGACGGTAATATCGCCTTCGCGGCTTTGTTCGCGCCCAAGCCGCTCGGCCTTACTGCCGCGAACGACTGGACCAAAGAGATGGCGACGAAAGGATTTCCTGAATTGAAGAAGACCTACGAGGTCCTGGGAGCGCCGGACAAGGTGATGCTGCACGACCGCACCGAGTTCGGGCACAACTACAACCTGCCCTCTCGCCAGGCCATGTATCGTTGGTTCAACAAGCACCTCGGTTTGGGAACAGAAGAGCCGGACGTAGAGCAAGCACACAAACTGCTGACGCAAAAGGATCTCACCGTTTGGAATGACAAGCACCCGAAGCCGAAAGGTGGGGATGATTTTGAACGCAATTTGCTGACCGCGTTGACGGAAGATTCAGCCAGGAAAGTCGCGGCCGATCCGGAGGTGGCTCGGCGCGGTTGGGAGGTTGTCCTTGATTCGAAGCTCAAAGACGCGGGGAAGGTCGAGTGGCAATTGGTGAGTAAGAAAGATCGCGGAAGCTACCTCGAGATGCCGGGGCTTCACAACAACTCCACCTACAACGAGCAGGTCCCGGTGGTGTGGTTTTATCCGACAGCGAAATGGAACAAGCGTGCTGTGATCTGGCTTAGCCCGGAGGGGAAGGCCGGACTTTACGATCAGAACGGAGAACCACGGGCCGAGGTGAAGAAGTTGCTCGCGGACGGAAACTCGGTGTGTGGAATGGACCTGTTTTGGCAAGGCGAGTTCGTGGCAGATGGCAAAGCCGTGAGCGAGACGCGGCGGGTCGATAATCCGCGTGAGTCCGCCGCCTACACCCTCGGTTACAACCGTCCTCTTTTTGTGCAACGGCTTCACGATGTCCTCAGCACGATCACGATGATTCGGAACGATCAGCACGGTGCCGAGGAGATCGATCTGGTGGGGCTGAAGGGTGCCGGGCACTGGGCGGCGGCGGTTAATTTCGTGGCTGGCGAGGCCCTCGATCGCGTCGTGATTGAAACCGGCGGGTTCGAATTCATCAAGGTGAAGAGCATCCGCGACCCGGATCTCCTGCCCGGCGCTGCGAAATACGGAGACGTCGCTGGATTGATTAAACTGGCCGCGAAAGCGCCGTGGGTGGTGGACGAGAAGGGGCTTCCCAATTGGTTGAAATAGAGCTTCACCTTACCGTATCATCACCTCACTGCTTGCCACCGCCTTGCGCTCATCGGTGACTTCTACATACCAAGCGGTCGCGTCGTCCGGCGGGCCGCCGCCCTCGATGTTGTTTCCGGCCAGGGTGAGATCTCGGGTCGTCCACGGACGGGTCTTGTTCTTT
>CALFSW010000107.1 GCA_937916505.1 uncultured Verrucomicrobiales bacterium
CTCGAATTAAGCTCCACTCCGTTTATCCAGCAATCTAAGTCTTACGCAGCACTAGATCCCCTTGATTTTTTCTCACCAGATCTTCATCTCCGCCCGCTAACATGATCGCCTATGAAAAAGTGTGTCCTTTGTTTGGTCATTATCGCGGTGGGTATTGGTCTTTACTTCTACTTGGGAAAAAATCAACCGAGCCAAATTTCGCTCATGGAAGAGGTCGTCGCCTCGATTGAATCCTACCAACAAGGAGGTCATGCCTCTGAAGCGATTCAAAAGATCGAGGAACTTTCTCTGGAGCTTTCCGAACTCAACAAGAATTCCCAATCAGATTCCATCGACGAAGATCCGGAGACCGGAGCCAAAGCTGATCGGCTCCGGGGGGAGCTGGCCAATGCTTCCCTGGAATTGGAAATCTCAGAACAACCAGAAGCCCGGGAAGTGTCCAAAGCACTGGATAAATTCATCGGACAGTAGATGGGAAATCCGACCCTACACCACTCTGTCCGACTGCTCCAATCCCTTATTCGATTGAGCCGGCACAGTTACTGCAAAGGAAATCCAGCCCTCCCGCGGCTGCTCCGCTTTGATTGATCCTCCGAGAAGACCCACGATTTCCTCGCAAAATCCCAAGCCAATCCCCGCATGCCCTTCTCCGGTGCCCCTCGCTTGATCTCGGCGAAAGAAGGGATCGAATAAGCGCGACATTTCATCAGAAGAAAGGCTCAAATCTTTGATTTTATTTTCAACAATGACCGTAAACTGATCGGGTCCGTTTACCGTTTTTGCCCTCACCGTAGTTCCTTCGACAGCATAGCTTGCGGCATTATCGAGGAGATTGGTGGTCACCATCTTTAATAATTCCAGGTCGCTCTCAATCACTCCCTCTTCTGCAAACTCCCAATCCATCTTCAGATCGCGCTCCTGGACTTTTTGCGAGAGCTCTTGCCACAACCTTTCTAAAACCGGGTGAACATCAAATCGCTCAAACTCCAATTTTTCGCTGGACCTCCTCATCCGTCCCATCTTCATCAAACGGTTTATCAGCGTGTTCAGCCCCTCCGTGCCCTCTTGTGCTAACGCAAACCGACGACGGTAGTCTTCATTCTCCCGAGGCCTGCGAAGGGCCTGCTCGATGATAAAATGAACACCCGCCAAAGGAGTGCGAAGCTCATGAGCCACATTCAGGAAAAAATCCCGATCCTTTTCGCGTGAGACCTCGATCTTGGACAGAAGATCATTGAACACCTCCGCCATCCCCGCCACTTCCAGGGGAAGCCGCTCCGGAACAAGAATGGCTTGCCCCACCTCCGTTCCCTGTCTGGAGAGGATCTCCGCCGCCACTTCCTGCATCGGCTTCAACAAACGTGATGTCAAAAACCAAATCACCACCCAAAGCAAAGCGATAATAATTGCCCCACCCAAGAAAAACGCCTGCTTGGTATGATCCAAAATCCTTCGCAAATCAGCGGAACTTTGAGCCCACACAAAAACCTGGGGATGATCCTCGGGTACAAATCCCTCATTCCCTGCCGGATGCTCCACATTTGCATAAATCAGCACCCCCACCGCACGGCCGCGGCTCCCATCCGGCAATTTAAGATCATAAAAAACCCTCTCCCCAAGCTCTCCAAATTTCATTTTGAGATCATTCTCTCCGAGCGCCGGAGAACGGACCGTCTGATCACTCTTTTGATCCCAAACCTGAATCAGAGTGCGGGTCTTCCTAAGGGAATTAGATTCCAACGCCTCCCGCCATTCGTGATAGACCTCCGAATCCTTCGCTTCCACCTCAATCATCACCACCGTCGCCCCTTCATCCAAGAGCTGATCAAAGTGGTGGTAGAGCGACTTCTTGATTGCCGAATACAGGGAACTCCCCCCCACAATCAAAATCAAGGTGGTCAGCAAGGTTGTCCAAAAAATAAGACGCTTCCGAATCGAGGGCCTCTTCACTCGTCCCCTCCATCCAGGAGCATATACCCGTGCCCACGTTTTGTACGAATCGCGTTCGGCAAACCATTCACATTCAGCTTTTTCCGCAAGTATCCCACATAGACATCCACCACGTTGCTCGTCCCTCCTTCATAGTCCTGATAAGCATGCTGCGAAATGTATTCCCGGGAAATGACCTCTCCTTTTTTGAACATGAAGCATTCTAGCAGAATATATTCCTTACGGGTAAGCCCAATGAGGTGACCTGCCCGGGTCACCGATTTCGTGGCCGAATTCACAACAATGTCCCCGGCCACCAACAACGGTGTCTTTTTGTCATGCTTGCGACGAACCTGCGCTTTCACCCGTGCCACCAATTCCTCAACCGCAAAGGGTTTGATCAAATAATCATCCGCCCCCGACTCGAGGCCTTCGATACGTTGCGACACCGAATCACGGGCACTGATCAAAATGACCGGAACCATAGTCCCACGGGCACGGAGGCGGCCTAAAATTTCAAGCCCATCCATCTCAGGAAGCATGATGTCCAAAAGTAAAACATCATAGTCATGATTCTCGGCATACCACAGCCCTTCCGCCCCCGAACCGGTCGCATCAACGGCATACCCTTCTTCTGTGAGGCACTCAACCACACTTCCACGTAAGAGGGGATAATCTTCAACCAACAAAACTCTCATAAGAACGACGCCAAATCTCGACGCATGGAACACTTTAAAGCATTGGAACATGAAATTCTAATGAGAAAAAAACTCCGGGGGAAATCTAACCTCACCTATTTCTCACCCAATCTTCATCTTCTCTCGGTCACATTCCCGATAGATGAACAAAATATTCTCTGCAGCAGCAGGACTTCTTCTATTCCTTCAACCAGCCACCAGCGCCGCCGCCACCTTCGTCGTTGATCAAAAACTTAGCCACATCACTGTCTATGCCAAGGCAACCGGTGGGGACTTCAAGGGATACTTAGGCAAATACAGCGCCACAATTACCGGAGACGCCACCACCTTAAAACCGAGCTCAGCCTCCGTGACCTGGAAGTTCGCCGATCTGGACACCAGGAAAAAAAAGCGCAACGCCAAGATGCTAAGCTGGCTCGACACCGGAAAGCATCCCGGAGGCTCCTTCAAACTGAGCCGCGTCTTTGACAAAAAAGTCGTCGGAAAAACTCAAACCTACGCCTTGGGAAACATCACCATCCACGGGGTTTCCAAACAAATCGTCTTTCCAATCACGACGACCAAGAAAAGCCCGGCCCTCACCATCACCGGACAAGCAGTCATCGACACAACCGATTTCAAGCTTCCCATCATCCGTATGGCTTTGGTGGCCACCGTAAAGCCCAAACTCACCATTGATTTCAATCTCACTGGAACAATCAAGTAACCTTGTGTGCCATGTCAGCCAAACACGATAGCGCTTCGGTCTACCTCCAGGAAAAATCAATCGAAGTTGATTTTCTTTCCCCCTTCCGCGATTTCATCCTTCCCGATCACGATTCAGAATCGCAGCTCGCCAGAGCCCTCCTCCACATCACCGCCCACCCCGGCAGCTTCATCCGGGCACGCATGGCCTGGAACATCGGCTATGCCTGCGGACTGGTCCCGGCAAGGAGCGAACGCATCGCCATCGCCGTCGAGTATTTCCACACCGCCTCCCTCATCTTCGATGATCTTTCCTGCATGGACGACGCCGACCTTCGCCGGGGCGGGCGCTGTGTTCACGTCATCTTTGGCGAAGCCACCGCCATGCTTGCCGCTCTGGCCTTTATCAATCGGGCCTACTCACTCATTTGGGCGGAAACCGCCTCCCTACCGGCAAAACAGACCCAGGCCGTCACCGCCTTTGTGGAATCCTGCCTTGGAACCAATGGCGTCCTTAGCGGACAAAGCCGTGACCTTGGTTTCGGGCCGGAGGACAACACCCCCGAGCGAATCCTCAAGATCGCCGAGGGAAAAACAGTCACTCTTCTTCGTCTCTCGCTCACCCTGCCCGCCATGCTGGCCGGAGCTTCCGATCGAACCATCCTCCTTCTCACGCAACTCGCACACGCCCGCGGCCTGGGCTATCAAATCGCAGACGACTTCAAAGACGTCTTTCAGGGAGAAGATGAATCGGGAAAAACCTCCGACCGAGACCGATCCCTCCACCGTCCAAACATTGTCGTTTGTGAAGGAGTTCCATCCGCCGCCCGCCGCCTCAGAGCGCTCGTGGATGAAGGCGATGTCATCGTCAAAGAGCTCTCACGCGGCACATCCATCTGGAACTTTCTCGATGACCTCCGCATCACTGTTGGGCCGCAACTGATCAACGAAAATGGCATTCCCCTCTCGGGAAATCTTTAGTGCCATGCAATTCCTTCGTCTTGCTCTTCTCAACCTACGCCGCCACTTCGTGCGCACCCTCATTGGGGCCGCGGGCATCACCTTCGGAGTCGTCGCCATGCTCTGCGTTGTCACCATTCTCCAAGGGGCTGTCCGCATGTTCGAGCGAATCCTCAGCAGCGATTCCGAGATCATCATGTTCGAAAAAAACGTCTCAGATCTCTTCTTCAGCAATGTTCCAATTCAGGCCATCGATGACCTCGCCGGGAATGATCTCATCGCTGAAATCGAACCCGCTCTTTTTGGCATCGTCTCCAGCCCGGACAATCCCGTCGTCACCTGCTTTGGCATCCGCGCGGACTCCTCCCGACTCTCCAATGCAACCTGGCTCGATGGTGATCCCGGAAATTTCACCGACGATGGAACGCTCGTCGTCCTTGGAAAACGGGCCGCTGATTTCTTGAAGGCAGAAGTCGGAAGTTCCATTCCCGTTGGACACAAGGAGTTCAAAGTGGCCGGCATCATTGAAACCGAAAATGGCTTCGAGGACGGTGGCGTCTTCATGCCACTCGCTCTTTGTCAGGACTACTTTCATAAGGAAGGAGTCGCATCAGTCGCCACCATCAAGATGACTGACAAAGAAAAAATCCCGGAGCTCAAAGAGCACATCGAGAAGACCTACCCAAACCTCGTCGCTCTCGAAAATGAGGAATTCAACCAGAGCTACTCCCAATTCCGCATCCTCAAAACAACCTCGTGGCTTGTCGGCGGGATCGCCTTCCTCCTTGGTGGACTCAGCGTTGCCAACACCATGACCCTCTCGGTCTTCGGGCGCATCCGTGAAATCGCCATCCTGCGGGTCAACGGATTCTCCCGCAGCCAGGTCGCCCGTCTGATCTTTGGAGAGTCCATCTTGATTTCCCTCATTGGCGTCATCACCGGAACCGCCATCAGCTTGATCTTCCTTCACCTGCTCAAAGCACTCCCTGCCCTTCAGGGATACATCGACACCGACCTCTCACCCTCGCTCATCGTTGCCGTCATTGCCATGTCCTTTATCACCGGCATTGCGGGCGCTCTCTACCCGGCTCTTTACGCCATGAAAATCAAACCCGCGGATGCTCTCCGTTTTGAATAAATGATCCAAACTCAAACTGCCCCCATCGAAGTCAAGCAAGTCACCAAAAGCTTTGATCACGGAAAAATCCAGGTCCTTCGCGGAGTCGATGTCTCCGTCCCCCGTGGAAAACTCGTTTCCGTTTGCGGCCCCTCCGGCTGCGGAAAATCCACCCTCCTCCACATCATCGCGGGCATCGAATCCGCCGACCAAGGCTCCGTCCTTATCGAAGGCCAGTCACTCGACTCGGAGAAAAAGCGCCTCGAAGCCCTGCGCCATCGCATCGGATTCATTTTCCAGCTTCACAACCTCATCCCCGATCTCACCATGGAGGAAAATTGCCTCATCCCCTCCATCGCCACCGGCATGGACCGGGGAGAAGCACTCGACCGCTTCCATAACCTCGCCAAGAAAACCGGTCTCACCCATCGCAGTAAAAACCGCATTCAAGATCTCTCCGGCGGCGAACGTCAACGCACCGCGATCTGCCGTGCTCTCATGAACTCTCCCTCGGTCGTGGTTGCCGATGAACCTACCGGAGCGCTCGATGAAAAAACCAGCTGGTCCGTCTTCAGCCTCCTCGGGGATCTCGTCGTCTCCCACGGCGTCACCATGATCATGGCCACCCATGATCTCGATCTCGCCCACAACAGTGACCGCGTGATTCAAATGCGCGACGGTCAAATCGAATGAATCAAAAGTCGCTTCCCACTTCCGATCCCATCCTCTGTGGAGCGCGTCACGCCCTCTTCTGGATGGTCGCGGCAAATAGCATTGGCCTCCTTCTTTCCCTCCTCCTTCTCGCCCCGAAGTTCGGCCTTATTTTTGGAGAATTGACCTACGGTCGCTGGCTCCCACTTCACCTGAACTGGCAACTTTATGGCTGGACCGCCCTCCCCCTCGTCGCCTGGCTCTTTTTTCTTCTCAAGGAATCCACCCGTTCACTCGCCCGCGCCAGCTCCCTCGGTATCTGGGCGTGGTCAACCTGCTTACTTCTCGGGGGATACTTTTGGCTCTCGGGTCATACCAGCGGCAAGATCTTCCTCGACTGGACCGGAACAATGCGTGTCCTCTTTCCCACCGCCATCCTCTCTCTCTGGGTCATCCTCGCCCTCGCCTGGTGGAAAGATGAGAAAAGATCCCTCATCGCCATCCCCGGACTTCTTGTTCTTCTCGCGGTTCCCTTCGCCCTCTACTTCGCGGCCGACCCCGCCATCTACCCCGCCGTTGACCAAAGCACCGGCGGCCCCACCGGAGCGAGCCTTCTTAACTCCACTCTCTCGGTGGTCTTTCTCCTTCTCCTGGTCCCGCGGGCCTTGCGACATCCTCCCAAATCTCCCGCGCTCGACCGGAAACTCCGGGCCTTCTTCATTCTCAATTTCATCCTCGGCATCTACGCCGAAACCCTCCCTTCCTCCCACCACCACCCGGGCCAGATTGCCTGCCTCGGAACGCTCCTCATCTGGCCCATCCTTCTCCCGTTATACTACTCCCGACAGCGCTGGACAAATCCTCACCCGCGATGGCAGCGGGCTCTCCTCGTATGGTTCGGAATTCTCGTTCTCAATGGTTTCACCAGCTTCCTTCCGGGCATCCTCGATCGCATCAAATTCACCGATGCCCTCGTCGCCCACTCCCACCTCGCCATGGCCGGATTTACCACAAGCTTCCTCATTTTCATCCTCCAACAAATTCTCCCGCCAGATCGTGCGAAAATTTTTGACCACACCCCTTCTTTCATCAGCTGGCACCTCGCCACCGCGGGCTACCTCACCCTCATGCTGGCCTCCGGAATTTTGGAATCCTTCCCCAATTCCCCCCTAAACCTCCACTATCTTCTCTATGGTCTCCGTTCACTTTGCGGACTCACCCTCACTCTCGTTTCCATTCATTGGTGGCGAGATCTCAACTCATGAATTCCCCACGCTTCATCTCCCTCATCCACTACGGCACCGGCCTCATTGATACCCTCACCGGCCTCTTCCTCATCTTCCTCCCCGCTTGGACTCTTCACCTCATGGGGGTGAGCCCCCGGACCGATGAGATCTTCGTGTCCTACATCGGTGTTTTCGTCTTCGCGGTGGGAGGCAGCCACTTCTTCGCAGGCCCCTTTCCCACCGATGCGCCCTCCCGCGAACGATGGCAAACCATCTGGAAAATTTCCGCTTTTATCCGTCTCTGTATTGCCTTCTTCGTCTTAATCAAAATCATCACGGGGCAATTGGAATCCGCCTGGGTCTCCGTCACCGCCACTGATTTCGTCGTCGCCATGATCCTCATCAACTTTCTGCAACGCCGGGTCCTGACCTCACCATGATTACCTTCCTCCGTCGCAACGGGTCCGGTATCATTCTGATTGCGGCCACCTACTTCTACTTCCTGATCTTTGCGCAATTCGCTTTCATTGAACTGCTCAATGCCGACCTTGACAGCGCCCTCAAACCCATGATGGCGGCGATGGCCGTCAGCGGTATCATAGGCAGTCTCCTCACCCCCCGCATCCTTCATCGCTTCGGAGCAACCCCGGTCCTCCGGATGGCACTCATCGGTTGTGGCGCGACGAGTGCCCTTGCAATTCCCGCCCATCATTTCGCCACCTATCTCGCCATTTCCGTGGGCCTTGGCCTCAGCCTGGGAATCCTCACCATCTCCCTCACCGCCAATCTTCGCTCCCTGCTTTCCTCCCGCTCTTGGGGGCTCGCCATCGGCTGCGGCACCGGGCTGGCTTATGCCTGCGCCAACCTCCCCCCAATCTTCGCCACCACGCCTGAAAATCAAGCCCTTCTCTCCGCAGCCTGCGTGCTGATCGCCTTTTTCTCGATTGGAAAAATGAAGGAAAACACCGAGATTCCGCCACTCGCAAGCTCCTCAAAAACCATCTCCTTCCCCCTTGCCGTCCTCACCTTTCTCGCCCTCGTCTGGCTCGACTCCGCCGCCTTTTTTATCATCCAACACACCCCTGCTCTCAAGTCCAGTAGCTGGGGCCAGAGCCACCTCTGGAGAAATGCCGCCCTCCATTTTTCATTTGCCCTCCTCGCGGGCTACCTCCTCCAGAGGAAAAGGGTCACCCTGGTCACCGCAGGTGCCTTTGTCATCCTCACCATCGCCAGCCTCTGCCTCAATCACCCGGACATCGCCCTCACCGGAGGTTGGCTTTACCCCGCTGGTGTCTCCCTTTACTCAACGGCACTCGTCGCCTGTCCCGTCTATCTCACCCGTTTTAAAAATCCCCACTCCCCGGCCCGGGCCGCCGCCATCCTCTACTCGGTGGCTGGCTGGTTTGGCTCTGCCAATGGGATCGGCATGGCCGAAAATCTGAACCACATCCCTCTCCTCTTTCTCGCCATTGCAGGGTGCATCTTCCTCCTGCCCAACCTCCTCCCTCATTTCAAAAGTCACCGCGCCGAAGCCCTTGTCGTTCTCGGTCTGACCGCCATCGCCTTCCTATTCTCGGCCTCGCCTGGAAAGTCCCCAGCTCAAGCCCTCACTGGTCACCAGATCTACCTCTCGGAAGGCTGCATCCACTGCCACTCCCGCTACGTCCGCCCCGATAGCCCGGACCTCATCATGTGGGGGCCCGTTGTCCCACTCGACCAACTCAAAAAAGAAGCCCCCGTCACCATCGGCAATCGCCGCGCCGGCCCTGATCTCCTCAATGTCGGAAATCGCCGCTCCCACGCCTGGCTCAAGCAACACTTTATCGATCCCCAATCGCTCAGTCCCGAATCATCGATGCCCTCCTACCGACATCTCTTCGAAGGCAATGATCCCCGGGGCGAAATGCTCATTGATTTCCTCACCCGGCAAGGTCAGGCAAACTTCGCCGTGCGCGTTGAAATAATCCAAGGCTGGAAACCCGCGCCCTCAGGGTCAGCTGACGGAAAATCCCTCTTCGCCAAAAACTGCGCCGCTTGCCACGGCACCGAAGGTCGCGGCAATGGACCCTTTTCAAAACTCTGGAGCAAGCCCCCCGCCAACCTCATCGAGGGACCCTTCATCTACTCCCGGGAAGGAAGTCAAAATCTCGACCTCTCACTTGCCCGCATTATCAAATTTGGAATCCCGGGCACCGACATGCCTGGACACGAGACTCTCAGCGATGACGAAGTGGTGGCGCTCGCCCAGCGAGTCAAAATCATGCGCTAATCGCCCCTACTTTAAGTGAGTTTCCACGTCTTCCTTCGCGGGATTCCAGTAGGAAAGCCGGGTCACTTTACCGGTTCCATCAAGTCTCAGAACGGTGACGTGCTTGGGGTGTTTTGGGAAGAGCTTCATCAAAGCCTGATCATCCCCATAAATGATCCGATGATTGTACTTCTTCATTTTTTTGAAGGCAAAAAAGCGACCGATCGCAGGCATTCCGTGAATATTGGCGACATAGATTGCTTTCTTCTTCGAAAGATATTCCTTCCCCTATTCTTAAAACTCCTCAAGCGCATCCCAATTTTTTCGATCACCCCAAATCCTACGCCACAACAAACCAAAAGCTCCGGGATAATCCAACCCCGTGGGCCGCTCCATCGGAGCCCTCACTTCGCCATTCTCATCACGATCAAGGTGCCATTGAAAAATTGGCTGTAACATCCCGCTCTTGGGAGTTCGAATTTCTGTAAACCTCATGTCAATGATCACCAGCCTGCCATCTTTTCCCTCGCGGGCGACCCAATGACCTCGCGAAAACCACTTCAAGGCCTCCAACGCATCCTCTCCCTCGAAAGCCCGGGCAAGATCACGCTTCTTTGGAATGAATTCGTAAGTCGACTCCCCCGAATCAAACGGCGACCAGTAGGTCAAAAAATACCCCGTTTCCGTCTCGATCAACCCTCTCCAAAGGATGGTATTGAAAGACGTCGGTGCCACCGCGATCAACACCCCTTGCTGATGAGCAAGTTTGAAGTCGGCGGAAATTTCATCCTCCGCTCGAAACTTCATCATCAGAGCAGAACCGAGATACACACACGAAACTCCGATCCCAAGACTCATCATTTTTCGCCGCTTCGCAAACTGCCTGGATTCCGTTCGCAACGCCAACACCAGACCTACCAAGAGTGGTAACGTCACAAGCGGATCCACGATAAAAACCAAGTTCGCCGCCACCCGCTCAGACGAAAACGGTTCGAAAATTTGCGTCCCATAGGTGGTCAGACAATCGATCAATACGTGTGTGCTCCACGCCCAAAAAACCATCCCCCCCATCTCCCGCCCCTTCACTCCCTGCGCGACATGACACCGGGCCAGAGGCCTCGCCAGCGCCACCGCTGCCGCCACCATGATCAGAATCGAATGTGAAATCCCGCGGTGCCAACGAATCCCCGCTGCCGGATCCAAAAACGGCAATGCGATGACATCCAGATCGGGCAAGGTCCCAAAAAACGCCCCCCAGGCCGCGCCGCGCCACCCGAGCTTTTTGCCCAAAACCAACTCACCGACCGCCGCGCCGAGAACAGCCTGTGTCAAAGAATCCACAGCCTCAGAATATGGAAGAAATCTCCAAGGTCAACCCCACCTCATAGCGGCAGCTCTTCCTTCTTCCCAAGAAACTTGGGCCCGGTCTTCAGGACATTCACATCGAGCCACATTTTGACCCGCGCCAGCTTTTCACGGCGGGCATTCTTCTTAGCTGACGGACCACCGACGGCCCTGGCATTCAGGCCAACAGCTTCCAAGCCAATCGACTTCGCAAGATAGGCGGCCCTTTCATTGTGAAATCTCTGGGAGATCAAAACCACCTTCTCTACCCCGAAGATCTCCTTCGCCCGAACCACTGAATCGAGAGTCCGCAAACCGGCATAGTCGCACACGATTTTTCCGGAAGGCACTCCCGCCTCCACCATCGCATCCTTCATCTCCCGGGGTTCGTTGTAATCGTGGGCATGATTGTCACCGGACACAATGAAGCACTTCACCTTCCCCGCTTCCCACAGAGCCACTGCGGCCTCGATGCGGTACTTGAAGTAGAGATTTTGCCTCCCCTGATAGATCCTGGCACATCCAAAAACCAAAGCCACCGGGGCATCGGGAACTTCACTTGGTTCATCAAAAAGTTTTCCCTCGCCCGCCTTCGTCGCAGTCCGGTCGGCATAGAATACCAAAGAGAGAACCATCAGCCCTCCAAGAAGCCCGAGAATAAACAACCACTTTATGACTTTGAAAAATCTCCATTTTTTCATCCGCAAGGTGATACGTTTGGATTTCCTCATTCATTCCAACCGGATGTCATCGTGGGAACGTATCACTTCGGAACAAACTCCACCAAGACCTCTTCCTGTCCGTCACACGGGAAATCAAAGTCGAAAGACTTCGAAAAATCAAATCAAAGGCGTTCGCAGCCCCGGACGAGGTCATCAGTCCGGGCCAAACTTGCCGTAATTAAACATCCGTGATGGTAGTCTTCACTGATTCCAAGGCATCTTCGCAATCAATGCCCCCATTCCGCAGCTAT
>CALFSW010000108.1 GCA_937916505.1 uncultured Verrucomicrobiales bacterium
CTAGCCCCGATCGTGCCCGAATGAATGGCGAAATCGCCGATTTTAAAGTTCTTTGACGAAGATGTTTCGCCACTGCACGGGAGCTCCGTGCGTTTGGAGCTGGATGGGTCCGGCTTTGGGAAGGGGGCCCTTTTTATCGAAGAAATTGAAGAGCTTGGCATCGTCGACAATGAGCTTGCCGTTGAGGTGGATGGTGACCTTTTCGCCAACGAGCGTGATGATCATGGCATTCCATTCACCGATGGGCTTGTCGGCATGGACGAGGGGCTCCCGGCCCGCTGTTCCCTTGGGATTGTTCCAAAGTCCGCCGGAGCCCTTTTTGGCGCCGTGTTTCCAGCTGCCGCCCGCTTCGGTGGTGTCCCAGAGTTGAACCTGGGGAATGCCGCGAAGGTAGACGCCACTGTCGGCCTTGGGGTCGAGTTTGAATTCGAGGCGGAGCTCGAAGTCGCTGTAATTCTTTTCGGTCGAGAGGAAGAGTCCGTGGCCATCATTGTGGATGATGCCGTCCTTGACCTGCCAGTGCCTGGCGATGTTTTCGAGGCTCTTTTTCTTTTTGTCGGCCAGCTTTTCCGCAGAGAGGGCGAGGTATTTTGCGGGGTTTTCGGTGCCGACGCCCCACCAGCCGGTGAAGTCCTTGCCGTTAAAAAGAGAAGTGAATCCTTCGGGTGCGCCCGCGAAAAGTGGGCTGATCAGGAGGGTGAACCCAAGCAATATTGTTTTCATGTGGTCAAAATACCCCTTTTTGAGGCGAAGTTTATCAGGAAAATTGGGAAGTTGTCTGACGAGGAGCCGGGAAAAAGTCCTGGCATGGCCGAAAATCGTGTCATTGAGCCCGGCGACACGCTGTGAAAAAGAAAATCAATGGACTGACATGCGAGCGGATCAAGCTCAAACACAGGGAGGGATTCAGTTCCAGGGAGCTACCAATTTCTCAAATTGGCGTTATTTTTTCTTCGCGAGAGTTGGAGTTGAGGAATAAGACTTTGTGAACTAAGCTCTCACGAATATGAAAAAAGCTCTCTCGCTCACTTTGATCGTTGCCACGATGTTGGGAATTTTTGTGTATGCCCAGGAAAAGAAGGAACCTGTCATGCCTGTTGCCAAAGAAGTCCCCAAAGCCCTGACAAAGGAGGAAGCGGCCAAGCTCACCGACGAGGAGTGGAAAAAGCGCCTGACCCCGGAGCAGTACCGCATCTTGCGCCAAGCCGGGACGGAGCGTTCCAACGGGAAGGTTTATCAGGAATTCAAAGCGCAGGGCGGGGGAACCTACTCCTGTGCCGGTTGTGACGCGGAGCTTTTCACCTCCGGGGAAAAGTTTGATTCCCATTGCGGTTGGCCGTCGTTCTACGATCCCAGCAAGGCGAAGAACGTGAAAACAAAAATCGATGTGAGCGGGGGGATGACCCGGACAGAGGTTCTGTGTGCTGTTTGTGATGGCCACCTCGGGCACGTCTTTTCAGGAGAAAGATTTGAGGCCTTCAACGGAGGTAAAACTCCGACCGGGCAGCGCTATTGCATCAATGGAGGTTCCTTGAAATTTGTGCCTGCCGAGGTGTTGGAAGCCGCGAAGAAAGGGAAGAAGGAGGCCAAGCCTTCCAGGGCAACGACGGACAAGCCTGCCGAAAAGAGCAAAGGCGAGTGAGCCGGAGCTGATCCGGCCTGCCGCAGAGGCACTGATTCTTGTCAGCTTCATTCCACTTTGGGGTGTTCCTTTTCGGGGTCGGAACGTGGCAAATATTCGGCGCCTCCTATTGGGTGGGAAATTCCGGTTCTTAAGAGGTCCTCATTTGACGAAAGGTGAGGCTGATTCGCGGTTGGGAGATTTTTTTACTTTTGGGAAGGCCGTGGAGCCAATGGGTTTGAATTTCACCGGCCATGGTGAGGAGGCTGCCGTGCTCGAGTTCAGTGGTGATGCGCTCTTTTGTCACGGTGTGCTTAAAGTGAAAGCGACGAACTGCTCCGAAACTCACACATGCTATGGTGGAATCTTTGACAATGGAGGACTCGTTGTCGCGATGCCATGACATTCCCTCCGAGCCATCGTGGTAAAGGTTGAGGAGGCAGGAGTTGAAATTTGCCCCGGCTCTTCCTTCGACCATTTGTTTCAGTTGGGTGAGTTGGCCGGTCCACGGCAACGGGGTTTTGGTGGTTCCGGAATAGGTGTAGTCGAGCCCGGAATCGCCATACCACGCGATCATCCGGGTGGTGATGATGGTTTTGCCAAACATCTTGATCACGTCGTGTTGCCAGGGGATTTCAGACCGGAGCCGGCGGAAGAGGTCGTCGGCTTCAGCGCTTTGGAGGATTGAGCCATGATTGATGGCCTCGCCGTCGACGGGGAGGAGGTTTTCAGGTGGAAAGAGGTTCGTCGTCACAGGCGGGGGAACCTTACCATGTTTTCGCTGGCGAAAACCGGGGAATTTGCTTCAGGATGTGCGAGATGAAATTTTGGTCCTCCATTTGTGTTCTTGCCGCGGCTGCTTGTTTGCTGCTTTCATGTTCCACCTCATCGTCGGGCAGTGAGAAGGTCTGGAATCAATTCACGTCAAATTTTTATGACGGTCTCGAGCCAGCAAACTCGTTGGATAAAGTGAAGATCCCGATCCTACGCTCGCCCGCCTATGGGGCCAAGTGGGGGAAGCCCAAGATCCGGGTGTCTTTTCTGGGGGACTATGAGTTGAACTATGAGAATCCGGCCCAGCCTTTTGACCGTCTGGTGATTCATGGTTCGGTGAGACCGTTTCCCAAACTGACCAAAGCGCCTGATGTGAGCGGAGAAGATCTCATCAATGGCGAGCTGACCGGGGTGACCAAATCGCAGAGTTTTCAGTCGGTTTTAATCGAAGGCCAGACGGTGAAATGGTTCCAGGAATCGACCTCGGGAGGGGCGGACGGTGCGTATTTCACAACGGAAGGATTTATGAAGAGAGGGAGCTTTGGAAGTGCAGGCCATTATCGCATTGTCGTTGAGAGTGGTGATGAAATGGAGGCAGAAGTTGCCCGAAGGTTTGGGTCGGCGAAGATTTCAAGGTAGGCTCAAAAGGTGTCTTCGGGAGGGGGCTTTCAATGACAGGCGAGGCGGGGAAAGTCATTTTTTTAAGAGAAAGCTGACATTGGATGAAATGAGCCGCGATGGGGGAGGTGAAGGGGCAATTGACGATCCCTCAACCATAAACAAATCATCTCTCATGAAACTCACAGCTTCGCTTTCCCTCCTCTCCGCAATCGCACTCACGGCACCCGGATCAGGGGCAATTGTTTCCACTTTCTCGGTGGATTTCCATGGTGACTTCCAACCGGATACGCTGTCCCCGACGGATGTCGCAGGGGTGATCCCAACCACGAATTGGATCCCTGCTTACGGAGCAACGGGAGGGACAAGCGGACTGACAAATACAGGGATTGGCGGCACCATTTTCGTCGGCTGGAACGGACCAATCACGGGAACGATTGGAGGCAGCGCATCCTCCAATCCGGACGAGGATATGATGGAAGGCTACATTGGGGGGTATCTGGATGCCGCCGGGGCCGTTCAAGTGGCAACGGTGCAGGTGGCGACGCTGAATCTGGCGGCACTGGGGTGGGATTTTTATGATCTCTACGTTTATAGTGATCAGGGGATGACTCCTCCCAATGTGGGTTTGATCACCCGGGTGGGTGCGCCGGATCCAGTGACCACCTTGAACCATCTGGAGCATCCGCTGGGATACGGAGCAGGTGCGCCCGGATATCTTGATAGCGGTGTCTTCCCCGACGGAAACCATGTCAAATACAGTGGTTTAACGGCCCCGGTGTTTTCGCTGGTTGCGGGGCCTGATTCAGGGAGTGGTTCGACGGCGATCAACGGGTTTGAGATCGTGGGTCACAAGAATATCCCCGAGCCATCGACCAGCCTGGTGGTGATCCTGGGAGCCGGGTTGCTGGCCATACGCCGAAAGCGTGTCTAAAATAATCCGCTCCGGATCGCTGATGATCCGGGGGAGGGGCCGGGAGACGGTCATTGTCGATGTCCGGCTCTTGTGAATCAGCTTCAGTGGTAGGAGAATTGTGAGCTGAACTCAATTGTGGTTTGCCGGAGCGCTGTCCGATGGTCGCAAGATCACGGCGGGAACTCCCATTTCATCAGAAAGCTCGGAGTAGAGGGTTTTCATCGATGGACGATTGATGGTGACCTTGCCACCATCTGTCTTGGAGAGATACGGGGTGAAGATCGAACCAAGGAGATTTTGGAAAACGGGTCGTGCCGAGACCGGAGCCCTTTGAAGTTTGGTTGCGATGGTCCAGGCTATTGAGTGGAGAAAATCCTCATCGTTGAAGGCTTGGGCCAGGATGATTCTCTGCCGCACAAGGGGAAGATTCCGTTCGAGCGGAAGGGCGAGGAGCTCATTCAAAAGGGTCACGGCGAGGGCCGCATCGCTCATGATTTCCGGGTCTGATTTCCCGGGAGATTTTCCGAGGGCGGCAATGCGACATTGATAAGCGGCTTCAAACCAGGCTTTGCGGTGGTCCTTGAATTTGGCCAATCTGGAATCGACCGACCGCACTCGTTTCAGCTGGCTGGTGAGCGCCCAGTAGCGGGCTTCGAGAAGGAATTTTTCGTCGTCATTAAGTTGCCCGACGGTTTGTTTCAGCTCGGAGGATTCTTTGAGGAAGTCGGCGAACTCGGTGGGTGGAATCGTTGTTTTTTGCGCGTTCCATTTCCGGGTCACGTCGGCGAATTGGGCGAGCGCGCGGAGAGGGAGAATGTCGGAAGAAGCAACTCCCAGGTCTTCTGCGATCTTGAGCCGGGTGACGACCTGGCCGGGTTGGCTTTCGAGCATCCCGGTGAGTGTCCCCATGATGCGATCGCCTTGGGTCAGGACCTTTGCGTAGAAATTTTTGCGGTCAAGGGCCGGTGATCCGCTCTTGAGTAAGCGGGTCAGGTAGGTGAAATCAACTCCGGCTTCCTTGAGCTTTGCGCGGACTTTTTCGGGGTCCCGGTTGAGATAATGCAGCGGCCCGATCAGCGGGACGAGATTGTCGGGCTTGTTCAGCGCCCCTTCGAAATCCTTGCCTGGCAGATGGTGGGTCGCCATGAGATTCCGGTCATCGGTGATGGGGGAGGATCCACTTGCCAATTCGCGACATCCGGCTTCGTCGAGCTGCAGCACCGCGAGCAGGTCTTCGAGGAAGGAGAGCTTGGGATAGTCGCTCAATTGGAAGAGATTTTCACCCGACCACATGCGTTCATCGAGTGATTCGTCCGAACAAACGACGACGAAATTATCGCTGATGAGGTAGAGTTGGACGTGTGGAAAGACTTCTCCGGCAGAGGCCAGAAAGGAAGCGAGCAGTGACTTGTCGACGAAACTTGAACCCAGCCATTGCACGAAGATTCCGCCCGGATTCATGTGGTCGTTGGCGATGGAGAGAAATTCCCGCGTATAAAGATGCGAAGCTCCGGCGGTCCAGGGATGGGAAGGTTGCGAGACGATGGCGTCGTAGCTTTTACTCGAAAGCTTGAGGGCACCGCGGGCATCGTTGATGACAATGTTGATCCGCTTGTCCTTGAGGGGGTCGATGGCCCGGCGATCTGCAACGAGCTTATTGGCGACGATGACTTCTTCCTCGATTTCAACAACGTCGATCTCCTTGAAGCCGGAGGGTACTGATTCCAGCAGAGCACCACCACCGAACCCAACGACGAGCATCGACTCGGCCTCCGGCATGAGCACTTTGGGCAAAGCCGGGAGCCAGCGGATGTGGGTATAAGCGAGGGCCTCGGCTCCTTTTGGAAAGATCTCCGCTTCCTGAAGTCCGTTGCTGCGGATGACGAGATTTCCCCTCCGCTCCAGCACCGAGACGGTTGCGGATTTTCCGGTGGCGTAGTGGATGAGGGTCAAGCTGTCGCCGGAGTCTTCGCTTCGATCAAGGGGCGAGCGCGTGAGCAGTCCCACCGGAGCGCCGGGATGATAGAGGACGACTGCGGCCAGGGTGATGAGACCGGAGGTGATGAGAGCGCGTCGGGCCGGTGTGCGGAGGACGGCAAGAATGGAGGTGGCGAGGAGAAGATTCACCACGATGGCCCACTTGAAGGTCGCGGCGTAGCCAAGGACCGGGATGACCAGGAGCCCGGCAGCAATGGCCCCGGCGATCGCGCCCCCGGTGTTCCAGGCATAGACCCGCCCCGAGACCGGCCCGGCATCCTGTGCTCTCCGGCTCAGGCAGCGGACGGCGAGGGGAAAAGTGGCTCCCAGACAGATCGTGGCAGGTGCCAGGACGAGGATGCAGACCGTGGCTTGGGCAAAGATGGTGCCTCCCGCCGCGCCGATATTTCCGGTGCTCACGATGGCGAGGATCACGGCGGTCAGAACTCCGGTCGCAACCTCGAGACCGGCGAGCCAGAAGCAGGACTTTCGACCGTCGCGGGCCAGCTTGGCCCCGATGAGTCCGCCGAGTGCGATCCCGATCAGGAAGGACGCGAGCATCGTCGCGAAGGAATAAAAGCTGCCTCCGAGGACGTGCGCGAGGAGCCGGGCCCAGAGGATTTCGTAGACGAAAGCGATTGCGCCGGATATGAGCATCACGACGAGAATGACGAATGCCGGAGCGGCCAGCGGTTCGTCTGCGGAAGCTCTTTTTTCAGGGGGTGGAAGGTCATTGGAACCTGCCCGTCGTGCCACCGACCAGCCCAGAGCGGCGACGGTGACATTGAGAGCCACGCCGACGAATGAGCTTTGCCAAAGTCCGAGGGACGGGATGAGGAAAAAGGCCGCGGCGAGGGTGCCGGCCACTGCTCCGAAGGTGTTGAGGGCGTAGAGCCAGCCGATCCGGGCACCAATCTCGTTCGTTTTTTGAATGAAGCCTTTGGCGAGGATGGGAAGGGTCGCTCCCATGCACGCGGTCGGGATGAAAAGGACAAGACAGCCCAGGCCCAAATGCGAGATCGCTTCGAGGAAGCCCCCGTCGGAAGGGAGGGTTTCCTGTCCACCGAGGACGGCGGTGCGGAGATGGCCGGCCAGTTTTAAGAGAAAGGGCACTCCAATGGCGGCGAGCGCAATGATGAGTTCGAGAATGGCGTAGGCGACGACTGGTCGCTTGAGACGATGGAGGTATTTGGAGGCGATTGAGGCACCTGCCGCGAGTCCGCCCATGTAGGCCACCAGCACTGCGACGATGGCCAGCTCCGAGGTTCCGAAAACGGTGGAGAGGTAGCGCATCCAGACCATTTGATAAATCAGGCCGGCCATTCCGGAGAGAAAGAAGCAGAGTGAGACCAGTCGGAAAGATCCGGCCTTTTGAGAGTGAGCGGGTTTGCGGTTTGCGGACATCGAAGGGCGCAAGCTTCCCTGATTGGCGGTTTCGATTCAATGCCAACCTTCCGCTCCGGTTCGGGGCTTTGCAGTCGGTGCGAGTCACGGTAGTCTTGCTCTCATGAAATCACGGTCATTTCGACCCGCCGGTCTGTGTCTGACGATGGCGCTCTCTTCCGGGTGCAAGGACGATGCGGTTTCGTCGCAACCGGTTGAGAAGTCCGGGGTGATCGAGCTGGAAGAATCCCCTCCTTCGGTGACCGGATCAGATCCCGTCTGGAGTGAGATCGATGACCCTGCGTCCGACGGTTGGGAATCCGAAGTGTTCAGCGAACGGGCCTCGGATCAGCTGAAGAAGCTCGGTGAGCTGTTCTTTGAAGAAGGAGGTCCCGCTTCATTGCTGGCAGCGGACTTTGTCTGCGATGAATTGATTCCGGGTCATCAGAAGCCGACTTACGGTGACGGTTTGATCGAGGTGGAACGACTTCCAAAAACAGCGGGTAACGCTTCCCTGGAAAGCAGTCTGGCGATGGTGCGCGACGAGCTGTCCGGCGATGCCGAAAGCCGTCGCTCAAAGTTTAAGATTGTTCGTGTGGAGCGCGCGGGCGGGTTGACCCGGTCCGAGCAGATTTTTTCACTCTCATACCGCACCGTCTCCGGGACGGTAGAGATTCAGTCACGCTGGACCGCCGATTGGGTGACCGAAGGGAAGGATCTTAAGATCGCCGCGATTCGTGTTTCTGATTTTGAACGCACCACCACTGCGGCTCCGGGGCCGCTTTTTTCAGATGTCGCCTCCTCGGTTCTAGGAGCCAACGATTGCTATCAGAGCCAGCTTTCCTTCGGACTGAATCATTGGTTGGAGCGGATGCCGGTGCGGGCGATGCTGGACCGCTTTGGAACTCCGGGTCTCGCCGTCGGAGATGTGAACGGAGATGGAAGGGATGATTTATACCTCTGCCAGGAGCCAGGCCTGCCGAACCGGCTTTTCATCCAGAAGGAAGACGGCACCGCCGCGGAAGTGGCAAAGGATTGGGGCGTTGACTGGATTGATGGCGCGCGTTCCGCCCTCCTGCTGGATCTCGACAATGACGGCGATCAGGATTTGGTCGTGGCCATTTATGGGGCCATCGTGGTTGCCCGGAATGAAGCGGGTGCGGGGTTCGAAGTTGCGGGGGCCTTTCCGACGAGCGGCTCGACTGCTTCCCTCGCGGCTGCCGACTACGATGGCGACGGTCTGCTCGATCTCTTCGTGTGCGCCTATGTGCTGAGCGATGATGGCTCGGCCCTCGGAGCAAGCGGAGAGCGTTTTGTTTATCACGATGCGAATAACGGAGCCCCCAATTCGCTTTTCCGGAATACCGGGGATTTGGCGTTCACCGAGGTGACCAAAGCGGTCGGACTTGATCAAAACAACCAACGCTGGAGTTTTTCAGCATCGTGGGAGGACTTTGACAATGATGGCGATCAGGATCTCTACGTTGCGAATGATTACGGACGTAACAATCTCTACCGCAATGAGGGAGGAAGTTTTACGGATATCGCGGCGACAGCGGGAGTGGAAGACAGCGCCTCGGGAATGTCGGCTTCGTGGGGTGACTATGATCAGGATGGAAATATCGATCTTTACGTTTCGAACATGTTTTCGGCCGCCGGCAACCGGGTGGTGACCCAGAAGAAGTTCAGGGAAGGGGGCGATGAGAATTTGCGCGGGCGTTTTTTACGATTTGCGCGAGGAAACACTCTTTTTCGAAACCTCGGTGATGGTCGATTTTCAGATTCCAGCGAGGCCGCCGGGGTGACCTTGGGTCGTTGGGCCTGGGGGTCCAACTTTGTGGATTTCAACAACGACTCCTGGCCGGATCTCATGGTGGCCAATGGTTATCTTTCGTCGGATGAAGACTCGGGAGATTTGTGAAGTTTCTTTTGGCGGCAGGTCGTGCCGAAAACACTGGGTTCGAATGATTCGTCGCTTGAAAAGGCTGATTCGAGTGCCCATCGGGATCTTTCCAGGATGATCGATGCCGGGCGGGCCTTCAGCGGGAACGAGCGGAACTGCTTCTTCCTCAACACCCAAGACGGGAAGTTTGCCACGATGTCAGTCGGAAGCGGGCTGGATTTTCCGGACGATGGTCGCGCCGTTGC
>CALFSW010000109.1 GCA_937916505.1 uncultured Verrucomicrobiales bacterium
GTCGCGGACATCACCAACATCGCCAAATCGGGGCGCTGGCCCTGCTGCAGATGTTTCACCAGGGCGAGGGCGACATCGCTGAGCAGGTTTCGTTCGTGAAACTCATCAAAGACCACGGCGCCGATCCTGGACAGCGTGCGGTCGTCCTGGAGCCACCGCAGCAGGATGCCTTCGGTGACGAAGCAGATACGGGTGCCGACGCTGGTGCGATCGTCGAAGCGAATTTGATAGCCGACCTCGGCGCCGGGTTTGGAATTTCTCTCCGAGGCGACGCGGGTGGCCACGGTGCGGGCGGCGACGCGGCGCGGTTGCAGCACCACGATCATCTTGTCGCCCGCGATCCCCGCATCGAGCAGCATCTGTGGCACCTGTGTGGTCTTGCCGGAACCCGTGGGGGCGACGAGCACGAGCCGGTTGCCGGCTTGCAGGGTTCGCAAGATGTCGGTGTGAATCTTCCAGATGGGGAGCGAGGTGGGAGCAGGCATGAAGTGGGACGCGCACCCTATGACTCAGCGCGGTCGATGGGAATGAGATAGAGGGAGGAACGAGACATTGTTTGCCCCCTTCGAAGGGGACGGGCGGATCTCCAGCATCCGGTTCTCCCGTCAGTGAATTTCCTTTTCAAATGCTCCTTGAGGGGTTCGAACCGCTCTGAATTGCGGGACGGGGCATCGAAATCCGGCCCGGTAGCCGGGGGAATGATTGGCCGATCCTTGCTTCACTCTCCGACGTGAAAAAAGTAAACCCAGCTCGACTTTGCTCCGATCACCGCCCAGCCGTCGTCGTCTAGCGCGAGGCTGAGGCCGAACTCGTCACCGGCTTCGGCATTGGCGGCTTGCAGGGTCCCGGCGTGATGCCAGCTGCCGGTGCCGGGGTTACGGCGGTAGAGCCGCTTGGCGATCACTGTCTAAAACAGTGCCTGGGTCGCGTCCTCGGCATCTGTGGAGGACAGCCCGAGGCCGCGTGCGAATCCGTAGATGGGAAACCAGTAGCTGCTGCACAGTGTCCCGAGCGCGACAAGTGCGCGCGAATCATCACCGCGGGCGTCGAGCACCATGCTCCACCGGGTCAAGGGAAAGGTAGATCTCGATGGCTTCAAGGTTTCAGATTCGGGCTGGAAGAGAGCTCACGTGTCATCCACCTATGGGGATGACTCATACCACGATCCGGGTGCGATTCTCCTTAGTCCGTCGTGAACGGTGAGGCCGGGAGACCTTCTTTGTTGTAGAGATTGATCCCGACGGGGTTCGACTCGTAGCCGAAGCGGACGTGCTGGGGGGACTTTACCTCATCATGCCAGATGACGATGGTCTCGCCGTCGATCTTGGCCTTGGCCCAGTGCCACTTTCCGGCTTTGTCCTGGATGGAGAAGCGGGCGAGGTCGGCGCCTTTGGTTTCCTTGACGGGATCGAGGCCTGACTTCGCGCCGGTCATGAGTCCGGAGCCGACATGGTCGAAGGAGATGCGGATCTTCGAGCCTTCTTTCTTCATCCCCTTGTAGAGAGGGCCGCAGGGCACGACGTCTTTTTGGTAGTCCTTCGCGAGGGCCAGGAGAGCGAGGCGCTTGCCGACGTCCTGTTTGTTCTTGGGGTGGATGTCCTTGGCGTCTCCGATGTCGATGATGACTGCCATGCCGGTTTTGGGTAAGCGCAGGGCACGGCGTTGTCCTTCCCGAACCGGACCCCAGCCGCCGCCCTCGGGCTTGTCAGTCGGGTTCTGGAAGTTTGCGAGCTGGACCCAGTAGAAGGAGAGATCGTCGTTCTCGAAAACGGAGCGCCAGCCTTTCACGAGACCTTCCTTGAGGTGGTCGTAGCGGAGGCCGTCTCCGGCATTTGATTCACCCTGATACCAGATGGCACCGCGCACACTGAGCGGAGTGAGGGCGTGCACCATTCCGTTGTAGATCTGTACCGCGCCGCCCTTTGGCCCGGGTGCCTTGCCGCCTTCTTTGCGCGCCTTGGCGATCGTTTCGAGGTTCTCAACGTAGTCCTTCAGATTGGGGACGGCTTTGAAGCCGACCGGTGGAGTCCACGGCTCGATGCGTGTCCCTCCCCAGTTCGTGCCAACCAGTCCGATGGGCACCTTAAGTTCCTTTTGGAGTTCGCGCCCGAAGAAGTAGCCGACTGCGGTGAAGCCCGGGATGGTCTCCGGCGAGCAAATCTGCCATTGGCCGCGGACCTCGTTCTCAGGATCAGGCTTGGCGACGTGTCCGGGAACGTTGAAGAGGCGAATCTGCGGATGGTCTGCCGCCGCAATCTCCTCCTTCGGATTAAGCGAGCCGTTCACGGCCCACTCCATGTTCGACTGGCCGGAGCAGATCCAGACCTCGCCGAGGAGGATGTCCTTGAACTCGACGGTGTTCTTGCCCTTCACGGTCATGGTGTGGGCTTTGCCATCCGCGGAGAGGGCGGGGAGGTCAACACGCCAGGCACCTTCCTTGTCGGTCGTCGTTTTGGCGCTCTTGCCACCGAGCGAGACGGTGACACTTTCCCCTGAGTCGGCCGTTCCCCAAACCCGGATGGGGGAATTCTGTTGCAGAACCATATGGTCTCCGAAAGCCTTGGAGACGGCGACGTCGGCGAAAGTGAACGGGAGGGTGGAAAGTGTGGCCGCGAGAAACACGGAGGAGGAGAGTTGGCGTTTTTGGGTCATGAGATTTTTTTCGTTGAAGGATTGAAGATGAGATTTCCGCCGTGGCGAGGCAGGGAAGCAAAATAGAATAATCTTCCAGATGCCACTCTCTTTCACTCAGCCTCTGGAATTTTGACTCAATTGACCCGCATCTCCTTGGTATTTCCCGACATTTTTTTCACGATTGCTCCCTCGCCTCCTGCCCTGTTACGCTTCCCACTTGAAAGGGAAACTGATCCACGATGCCGCCGGTGAATCTTTCGAGCTTTTGGAAACCAGTTCAATCGGCCGCACCAGCGAGTCCACCATCCCCATCGCTGATCCCCGGACCTCGCGGCGCCATGCCATGATCCGTCGCCAGAATGACGGCTTTTGGTTCTTCGATCTCGGCAGCAGCAATGGGAGCTTGCTCAACGGTCGCCGCGTCACCACCGCCCAGCGGCTTAAGAACGGCGACCTGATCCAAATCGGCAGCCATCAACTCCGCTTTCAAGGCGACCCGCAGGAGGGCGGGACCTTCGATACCACTTTTGGCGACCGCACGCTTGTCGAAGTCCAGTCACGTGAGGTCATCCTTCTTGTTAGCGATATCCAGGGCTTCACCGCCCTCTCCGAGAAGCTCGCCCCCGAGCAACTCGCCCCCATCATCGGCACCTGGTATGCCGAAACCGAACGCGTTCTCGAAACCCACGGCGCGAACCTCGACAAGTTCATCGGCGACTGCGTCCTGGCCTACTGGCTCGACACCTCCCCGGCCTCCCGCCTCGCCGCCGTGAAAACCGCCGTCGCGATGCGACAGGTCTGCCAGCAGGTCAATCAAACCCATCAGGCCACCTTGGACGCTCTCGGTCTCAGTTTTCAAACCGGCGCCGCCCTCCACCGTGGCTCCGCGGCCTATGGTGCCATGAGCGCCTCCGAGTTCACCCTTCTCGGCGATGCCGTCAATCTCGCTTTCCGTCTCGAATCCCTCACCCGTGATTTGGGAAAGGAAATCCTCGTCAGCGCCGAGTTCCTCCACACCTGGGAAGAGGGCCACTCGCTCTGTGAATCCTGTGGCCCCAGACAGGTGAAAGGCCGGGCCGAGGCCGTCGAGGTCTTCTCTCTCGAGCGCTCACCCGCTTGAATTTCCTTCCCCCTACATGCCCGACTACACCCGCTGGCTCAACGCCTCCACCGACTCGGGTGAAGACGACCTCTTTGCCGGCCTTTACACCGAGTTGAAGAACAAAAAACATGCCGAAAAACATGCCGGGCATGTTTTGAGAGCCGACCATCAAACCCTGTTTCTGTCACGATCTT
>CALFSW010000110.1 GCA_937916505.1 uncultured Verrucomicrobiales bacterium
GAGCATTTCAATCAAACTGCCGCATGGTCCACTCCGATTACGGGGAGCCTCACTTCGTTCGATGATTACCTCTATGTTGTCGGGATGAATTTTGGGAGTGTTGGGTCTTTCGCGGGGTTCATCAATGGAATCGATATCACCACCGTTCCCTGGGAGACAACGATTGATGTTTCCGGAGCTCTTACTGGATACACGGGTTCATCGACTCTCTACAATCCTGCCATCGCCGATGTCGCGGGGCAGATCATGATTCAACCCTTCAGCCCGGCGGTGCTGACCGGTAGCCTCGCCGGTGTTGGTATTCCGGGGGTCGCAGATTCAATCGATATTCCTGGATCTGGTTCTGCGCAAATTTACCGGGTGGCTGTGAACAATATTCCGGAGCCATCGTCTGCCCTTCTGGGAGCCGCAGCGGGTTTGCTCTTCCTTTTCCGTCGGCGACGTGAGTCGTGCCGTTGAACCCCTTCTTGTTGATGCGCCGGAAGAGTGAAGCCATTGGCCGGTCCCGGGGTCGGCTCCGCAAACCGCGGGCTCAATGCGGTAAAGCTCTTGGAATTAAAATCATGAGCCGTCGCTTTCAGGAAAAAGTAGCCCCTTTACTCCACCCCTCAGCCCCTCTAAAAAACGCTTCTAATTTCCACCATCGATCTCCCATGAAACTTCTCCTCATCGCCGCTTTAGGATTTCTCTTCTCGAATTTGGGATTTGCGTCCGAAGACCGCCCCAACATCCTTTTCATCTTCGCCGACGATTGGGGCTGGGGGGACCTCGGCTGTCACGGCCACCCTTACGTCAAAACTCCCAACATCGACCGCCTCGCCAAAGAAGGCACCGACTTCCACCGCTTCACCGTCGCCAGCGGAGTGTGCTCACCAAGCCGGACGGCGGTCATGACGGGGCATTTTCCGGCTCGTTACAATATCGACGGCCACTTTGCCTGGGTTCCCAGCAATGCGAAGAGAGGGATGCCTGACTGGCTCGACACCGATGCGCCCACGCTCCCCAAAATGCTTCAAAAAGCAGGCTACGCCACCGCCCATTACGGGAAGTGGCACCTCGCCAATGACATGATCCCGGATTCGCCCACGCCGGCTGAATACGGATATGATGAATACGGAGCCTTCAACTGCTCCGGCGAGCAAATACCGGTTCACGAAGATGCCATGAACACCAATGGCTTCATCGAAAGAGCAGTTGCGGCAGGGAAGCCCTTCTTCGTGAATCTCTGGGTGCACGAACCGCACACTCCGTTTCATACCGTTCCAAAATACGAGTGGCGCTTCCGCGACATGGAAAGCCGCGAGGACCAAATCTACGCCTCCGTCCTTTCCCATGCCGATGACCGCATCGGCCAGGTCCTTGATACCCTCAATCGCCTGGAAATCGCCAAAAACACTCTCGTCATCTTTAGCTCCGACAACGGCCCCGCCCGCGCTTCCAAACCCGACGAACTCAAACTCAACTACGACACTGCCACCGGAGCAGGGTGGGGAATCAACGCCGCCAAAGGCATCACCGCCGGCCGCCGGGGCTACAAAGCCGCCCTTTTCGAAGGAGGCATCAATGTCCCCTTCATCGCCCGCTGGCCCGGAAAAATTCCCGCCGGAAAAATCGACAACGACTCGCTCCTCTCCGCCGTCGACCTCCTCCCAACCTTCTGCGCCATCGCCGGAGCCGAATTCCCTGCCGACTACCAGCCCGACGGCGTCAACCAATCGCAAGTCCTCCAAGGCAAGCAAGAAGCCAAGCTCCGTAAGAAGCCCCTCTTCTGGAAATCCGGCTCAAACAAGAAAAGTAAGACCCACTGGGTCTCCTACGCCGTCCTCCACCAGCAATGGAAATTCGTCACCAACGAAGACGGCTCCCAAAAAGAACTCTTCAACATCATCACCGATCCCTACGAAAAAACCGACCTCGCCCCAGCGAACAAGGAAGGAGTCACTCATCTTTCCCAACTCCTCGAGGACTGGAAAAAGGCTCTCCCCGAAAAGCCCACCGGAAAGGTCTTCTCCAATCTTCGCAAGAAGTAGGTTTTTCTGTGCTCCGGTCACTTTTCGAGTGCTCGTTCTTTCACCTCTTTATTGAGTGCCGTTCACTGATCAGGTTTGGTGCCCGGAAGGTCAACATGCGACGATTGAACCAATTTCTTGAGATGGGCCGGAATCGTGGAACTGTTCCACTTGCGACCACGTTTGCCAGCGGTCGGTGAATCCTCATAGATCTCATAGATGAGACTGCCGTCGTCCTGGAAAAAGGTGTGCACCGCAAATCCCGAACCGACTGATTTGCCCCACTGGCCGAATGCCTCATGGGCCGATGTGGCGTTGAGAAAAACGCGGGCGCGAGCCTCGCCGAGGGTTTTGATGATGGTCAGCAGGAACTCTTGCCTGAGGGTTTCGCCGTCTCCGGGAAATGGTTCAACCCCAAACCAAATTCCGCCACCATCCAACTCTTGATGAATCACGTGGTCGGTTCGAAGGGAATCCAACGCCGGTTTCAGGCGGTTCCACAACTCGTTCAATTGTCCGGCTTCGTTATCGGTCACGCCAATGACTTGCTCCAAAGGATGGCCTGGATGAATCAGTTGAGTGCGCTCTTCAAGAAGCTTGACCTTTGCACCGATAAGGCGGGTGACATCGTCTGAGTTCACGAGAAACGATTCATCATCGTCTTCAAGAGCCTCACTCTCATGATCAAGGGAACGTCTTCTTCCGGATTCCCCCCGATCTCCGCCGGATTGGTCAGCCCCTTGCCTGGATCGGCGGGGCGTCTCAATTGCGGCGGTGTCATCTCCGTCAATGGAAGGAATTCCACGAACCAGCCAGCCGAGAATGATCCCGATAAGCAGGGTGGCGAGGATCGGGAGGGATCCCTTGATATTCATTGAGTGTCGCAATGCGCGGCTAG
>CALFSW010000111.1 GCA_937916505.1 uncultured Verrucomicrobiales bacterium
GAATTTTCCCTGAAATGATCCTTAAGTTCGTGCCATTCATGCCTGGCATGTTTTATATGGCATGTATTATACTCAACATCCTCAAAGACGACCCCGGTGTGAAAGGAAGCCTTCCCGCAAAACGACGACGCGCCCTCATGAATCGCGCCTACCGTGAGAGACTTCTCTCCCTGGCTTGACCGCCCTGCGTCCTTTTACCATTTCTTTACACCTCCCCGGATCTCATTCAGGTATGATTTGACTCAGTTCATGAAATTCACTTCGTTCCTCATTCCCATCGCGGTCGTCGCGATTGGCGGGGCCTGGATCGCCAATCAATTCAGGAAGCATTCGGATTTGCAGAATGAAATCGCCCGCCTTCAACGACGGATCAAGGTCACCACTCCGGCTTCCTTGTCGCCTCCCGCAATCCGCAATCATCGCACCGCACTCGAAAAAGATCCCGTCGATTGGCAACAAGTCGCACTCGAGCTGGGCCGCAACAAAGGCGGGCCTGGAATCTTCAAAACCACCCGCCGGATCGAAGAGCAACTCCGGGCCCTTTCGGCCGATGAGTTGAAAACTGCCCTCAAAGTCATCGACGAAGGGTCACTCGATCCCCGCGCCAAGCTTGGCCTCACCTATCGCCTTCTCCGCCTCCTTCTCGATGTCGATCCCGGTTACCTCATCACCCATCGAAGCTCCAATCCCGAGGTCGCCGCCGCCTGGGAAAAATGGCAAAACGATGCCATGATCAATTGGACTAGAAAAGAGCCCGCAAAGGCCGTTGCTTGGTTCGACGCCCAACCCGCGGATGCCTTCTCACCCGAACGGAAGAAAGAATTTCAACTTGGCATCTTCAACTCTCTCTTCGTCGTCGATTTCGAAAAAGCCAAGGACCGGCTCAGCCGGCACCCCCAAAAGGAACGTGGAGCATTCGTCACGAACTTTTCCGCCTTCGGTGCCTCCTGGACCGGGACCGACGTCGCTGACCAAAATCTTACTTCCAAGTATGCCGAGATCGCCCGCTTATCAGAAACAAACTCAAAAAGACTTCTCACCTACCCGATCCTGGCCCTTCCAGAACAAGATTGCCCCTTGGGCATCGGGGCGATTCAAGACAACCTCAAGGGATGGCACACCATGAAAAGAGGTAAGCTTCCGCTCGATAGCTTCACCGACTACCTCGTTAAAATCGACGCCTCTTCCGATGAAGTCGACATGTGTATCGATGCCATCCTCGAAGGCCCCTACCTCGACCTCACCGAACAACCCGAACGTAAGCCTGACGAACTTCGCGCCTGGCTCAAAGTCGAGGTCGGCAAAACCCTCCGCTCGAAATGAACCGGAAGCCTTCCACACGCTTGATCACCACACTCACGGTCCTCCTGATCGCCATCGTTGGCGGCATCAGCTGGAAGAATCATGGTGATCTCACCCAACTCCGGGAAGAACGCGATTCCCTTGTTTCATTGACCATCGAAAGAAAAATCGATCTTGAAGCCGATGTTCCGCTCTCCTCCAGAACTCTCAAACCAAAGACTGTCAGAGACATCGACGGCATCGCCAAAGACTTCATCGCCTACGCCATCGAGTTCAAAGACTACTACCGTGATCGGGAAATCCAGAAACTCGATCAAGCGTCCCGTGATCGCATGATCGGGCAGATGGACGAAATGATGAACTTGAATCCCAACGAACTGAAAAGACTCATCGACATCATCAGCCTCGAACCGAACATCCCCGCAAACACGCGGACCGCTCTTCTGCAATTCTCAATCAATCGACTTGCCGAAAGCCACCCCTTTGAAGCCCTCTCCCTCGTCGTCGGCACCCCGGAAATGCTGGCACAGCTTGGCGGACACTCCAGGCGTATCCTTGAGCAACATCTCTCGAAATTGGCGGTCAACCAACTCGACCAAACCAAGTCGTGGTTGAGAAAACACGCCGAAACCATGCCTCCCGATCTCATGGAATCTTCCGCCTACTTCATCGCGAGGACGGTGGTTCAATCCAACCCGATGGAGACCTTCGCCATCGCCAAAGAATTCAACAAAAAACCGGAAGGATACTTTCCCCACATTTTCCAAAATCGACCTTTAACGCAGGAAGACCGTTCGGAATTCCTCCCCGCCCTTCGCGAAGTGGCAACGGGTATCAAAGACGAGACAAAACGAGCCAAATTCCTCAAAAAAAACATGGCCGCCCTTATTTTGGGCCAAAAAAGCCACACCGCGGGCTTTGAGGAATCCACCGCCTGGATCGCCCAAGGTCATCACACCGACGAAGAACTGGAAATCATCTGGAACCCCGCCATCAAGGATCTCGGCTACCACATCAAACACGAGGAAACCGGAAAGTGGATTCTTTGGCTGCAGGACACCTTCGCTCCGGAGAAATCAAAAGGCCGCGTCGATCAACTTCTCGAACGATGGCAACGTCGCGATGCCGAAGCCGCAGCCTCCTTCGCTCGTGAACACAGTCTCAAGCGGTGACCCGATCCGAAGAAACTCACTTCAACTGATCCCGCTTTTTTCGCGCCATTGGCACCTTCATGGGGTTAAGTTCACCCCATGAGACTCCTCCTCTTCTTACTCCTTTTCCTGCCCCTCGGCGCCCGGGAAACTCCCAACCAGCCTCTCCCAATTGTCGATCCCGAAAAGGCCGGCATGGCCCCGGAAGTCCTCGCAAAAATCGATCCCGCCGTTGAAAAGCTCATCGAAACCAACCGACTCGCCGGCGGATCCATCATCGTCCTGCGGAAAGGCCAAATCGTTTACCAAAAGCAATTTGGCTTCGCCAATCGCGCCGAGAAAAAGCCAGTCGAAAAAGACACCCTCTTCCGCATCTACTCCATGACCAAGGGCATCACCTCGGCCGCCGCCATGATGCTTTATGATGAAGGGAAACTCGACCTCGACGACCCCATCTCCAAACACCTTCCCGAATTCAAAAACCTCACCGTCTGGCAAAAAAACGGAGATCCCGTCCCCGCCGATCCTGCCCCCACCATTCGCGACCTCCTTCGCCACACCGCCGGATTCTCCTATGGTTGGTCGCCCCATCCGGTCGATGCCTTCTATCAAAAAGCGCAACCGCTCAGCCGGAACAAGACCCTCGCCGAAATGACCAGAGCCATCGCCGGCGCCCCTCTCCTCTATCAGCCCGGCACCAGGTGGGTCTACGGCATTAACACCGATGTCCTCGC
>CALFSW010000112.1 GCA_937916505.1 uncultured Verrucomicrobiales bacterium
CGATTTTTCGATGGAGTGAGTTGCTTGAATTTGGAAAGCATGTTTTGCAACTACTTGTGATCGTAAGACACCCCGGAAACGGAATTCGAGGAATCACCCTTCATCGCGGCACGGCGCTCATTGACTTGGCGCTGTTCATCAGAAGTCAGCACTCCATAGCCACGCGGATAGGACCACCCGAAGCCCCATCGCCATGGGGTCGGCCACCACGGAGCCCCCCCGATTCGCATACCCGGATACATGGAACGAGCCAGCACGGGATGCCCCTCCGCACCGACACCGCGCACCAGCTCACGATCTGCCTCACGGCGTTGCTCACGCGTGCCGCCCTGCCAATAAGCAAGATCGTGCTTCACACAATGCGCCTGCCATTTCTGGGGATGGCTCAAGGTCCCATCCGGAAAAACCGAGCAGCCATCAGACCGGAAATCCTTCAACTCGCCAGGACGCGCCGTGCAACCTGCAAAAGCAGCCACACAGATAAGAAGTAGCCATCGCATGAACTCAGAAGAGAAAAATAAGAGGGCATTGTCCAACCAATCATTCAATTGCCTGGCACAACGACCTTATTAATCTGGGAGCGCGCGTCCGCGCCTTTCCGAGAAAGGCCTCATCGGCAACCATTACCTTTCACGGACGCCGGGATATTTCTGCCCGAGCTCATCCGCCACTCTTAAGAACAGCGGTGAACTCCTGGGACCGGAGAGGAGAGACGGGCGGCGTGCCTTCCTGTGAAACCCACTCGTTTTCGTCTGTGGCAGTCGCTACATCACCAACGGAAATTTCCGTTCGCACACGCTGAATCGAATAGAGCCTTCTTTGACCTCCTCATCGATGGGCGAAAGAATTTCGCCATCGGCGTCGAGTCCCAGGCCTTGATGGAATTTGACCGTCACTTCGCGGGCTTGCATTTCGATGGCTCCGGGAACTTCGGAGATTCGGCCCTGGTAAATCTTCGAACTGCTCGTGACCAAGGGGAGTTTCTTTTTTCCGGAAAGCAAAGTGAGATCCAACAGACCGTTGCTCAACCCGGCATTGGGCGCCCATTGCATGCCGCCTCCGTTGCAGCGGCCGTTGCAAACAAAAAGCGTGATCAAATCTGTCCCAAAACTCCGGGCATCACCGTTTGCGTCAATGTACTCGATCTCGACCTGCTTCGATTTATAATGAAACAAGGCCTTCAGGGTGTGATAAAAATAGGCGGCCGCTCCCGATTGAAACGATGAACGATTGAGGCTCTCCAACATTTCGCTCGCTAGCCCGACTGAGGCAATGTTGATGAAGCGATGTGTTCGATCTTCGTTGTTGCGGCTGACTTCACCGTAATCAATCAAGGAAAAGGAATTCGTATCAATGGCTGAATTATAGTCATCACTCAGCTCCGTGATCGTTCGAAAAAAATCGCCCCCGGTTCCTAAATCGATGACGCCGAGAGGAATATCCTGCCGGATGATATCACCGTTTTCATCGAAATATCCGCTAACAGCCTCGTGGATGGTGCCATCGCCTCCTGCAACGATAATTTGCTGATAATCGATGTCTTGGATTAAGGCTGCGCGAACGATTTCGGTAGCGTGCCCGGAAGCCGTCGTCTCGCGCACCTCGATTCCTTCCCCAAACCTCTTTTGAAGGCCGGGGAGAATCCTTGCAAAATCACGAGCAGCTTTTCCGTGTCTACTTTGCGGATTTAGAATAATAAGGCGATTTATCACCCTCCCATCGTAGCCCTTTCTTTCCGTGTGACAAGAGTGTCGCGTCCAGCCTCATGTCATCTTGATCACCCTGGCCCGGCCCAGAGTCAAATTCCTGGGTCATGAGCAACGCTTCAGCCTACCCCGCCCCAAAAAATCAGACGCCCTTCTTATTTGGCCGACACCCCGCTCACCCACCAACAATTCGCGGCCTACCTCGCCGAGATTACCTACATGGATTCCCAAGTCGGAGATCTCCATGCCATGCTCGCTCAAACCAGCCACGAAAACGACATCCTCGTCCTCTTCACCAGCGAACAAGGAGTCCAATTCTCCGGCTGTAAATGGACTAACTGGGACAATTGCCTTCACACCTCCCTCTTCGCCCGCTGGCTTGGCAGGGTCGATCCCGGCAAACGAACCAATGCCATCCTGCACCTTTGATCCGACACCGTCGCGCCAGGCAATTCCGATCCAACAGGTATCGACATCGATGTCAACTCCGAGAACATTGGTCTTATAGCGGTTACCCTTCCGTGCGCGCCCGGGGAAAGACATCGATAAAACGAAGCTCAGGGGTTCAGTTTTATAAGACTCAGTCAGGAGCAGTCTTACGGCCCACTCGAAATTCCAGCCTGTCGAACTCAAAAAATTCGATCAACTCATCATTCGAAACGAACTGAAAAATCTAATTTTTGACATCGAAGCAAAAGACCAAATCCTGGTCACGCAAATATAGTTTTCCATCCAACACCACCGGGTGGGTCCAAACTTTGCCGTTGGTTCCTTTTCTGAGCTCGGTGACTTTCGGCATCGCAAAACGCCCTTTCTCCCTGAACCCGTCAGGAGTCGCCACTGCGAGGAAAACCGATCCTTCCGATTCATCCACACAATAGAGCATTCCGTCCGCGTAGTGAACCGCGCCCTTTTGAATCCCGTTACCACTCTTGTTCCACTTTGTTTCTCCCGTCTTAAAGTCCTGGCAAAGCAATCCTCTTCCGTCTGAAAATCCGTAGAGATAGCCATCGACAAGAACGACTCCGCCGTGATGGTTTTTCATCTCTTTGTTTTCCCAAACATCCTTGGCCTCGGGACCGGTGATATCCACCAACTTGCAGCCCGCTCCATACCCCGAAGTCATGTAAACTTTTCCGTCCTGATAAATCGGAGTGGGAATCACGGCAGTCCTTCCCTTGGGCCACTTGGAAGTCCAGAGCAACTTGCCGGTCCCGGCATCGACGCCCGCCAGGGTCTTCATGAACAGTTGCACATATTGTTTCTTTCCATTCACTTCCGCAATGATCACGGAGGAGTACTCGGCTCCATCCGTCAGGTCCTTACTTTGCCAAATCGTCTTCCCGGTCTTTTTATCCAGGGCCGCAATCGCGCCATCCTTTCCTCCGGGAGTGACGATGAGCCAATCTCCATCCACCAGGGGAGACTCGGAATAGCCCCATTTGGGAACCTTTCCGCCAAAATCCCCGACCAATTCCTTGCTCCACTTCTTCTTCCCATCGGCCGCATCAACCGCCATCAGGGAGCCGTTGGCGCTGATGGCATAGACCACACCATCGCTCACGGTCGGAGTCCCGCGCGGTCCGCTTCCCCAACGCGTGGAATAGCCGTCCTCGGGATCTTTTCCCAGATCCGCAGTCCAGAGTTCCTTTCCATCCCCGCTGTTCAGACAAATGATCTTGGCCTGCCCCGCGAATGATCCCGTGTAATAAATCCTACCACCCACGATCGCCGGACCACTGTATCCTTTTCCACAGGCCTTGAATTCCCACAGAAGCTTCGGACCTCCCTCGGGCCAGGTTTTCAACAACCCCTGATCAGGCGAATGGTCTGCCCGGGATGCTCCTCGAAATGTCGGCCAATCCTTTCCTCCTCCAGCCTTGCCCTGGCTTGCCACAAAATCCTGATCTGCTTTCGACAAAAGCTTCAAATCAAATTGGATCACCCTGCCATTGGAATTCCTCACCGACACCTTGCCGCCAGTCACTCCGACAAAATCCCCCGTCAAGGTGCGACCCGTTTTCGAATCGGTCCAAGTGCGCCCATGAGCCGGCAGGAAGAAGAAGCAGAACAGGAGCATGTTCAAAGCAGTGAATGGAAGGAATTTAGAGGTCATAATCTGATCGGGTAAACTGAAGTGGCTTCTTTATGAACGCCGGAACATCTTCAATACCGCAATTCACAATCAACTCTTTCGCCGGTTGAAAATCCGCCCTCTAAAAGGGATCAGATCGTGCCTGAGATGAAGCCCTCGCCGACAGACCGCAGATTCGAGAACGGGCCCCGACGGTGCATTGAGCGCAAGGGGCTGAAAGACGCCCCATCTTTTGCTTGTATCGAGGTCAGTCATTGTCGATCTGCATGATCTTCAGTTTTCTAAATGATGAATGCCGAATTTTTATTCCTTCTTCCTTTTGTCCTGAGAATCTGAGCCTTTTTCATAAAGCTCCATTCAACCCAAAAAAACGTCTATCGAAATGAAAACATCCTCTCTCACTCTCCTGTCTTCAGTATTAATCGCCTTTCCATCAGGGGCGGAATTGGTTCCCAACGGAGACTTCCAGATGTACAAGCCGGGGACGAATTATACCGTGACGGCCACCTTCGCTGCCGGCAACTCATTCGCCCGGGGCGTGGGCGATGGAATCGAATTGGCAGGCGGCACCGTCACCTACTCGGACGGAACCCCCGACGGGGTGTCTGGTGATGGGATCCCTGACATCGACCTGCCCGGTTGGGCTCCTTTACAGAGTGGAAATGATCTGTTTGGCAACGGCGTGGATGGATCCAATGGTATGAATCTCTTTGCGGCATGGGGCGGCGATGGCCGAATCCAGTCGGCTGCTTCTTTGGGCACGATTCAAGCCGGTAATGTTTATACAATTTCGGCCATGGTGAACGGCCCGGACTCGGGGCCAATTCAAGGTCCCCTGGCATTTCATTTGGCGGCGGACGGCGTTCAACTGACCCCAAGCGAGATCGTGGATCCGACCTTGCCCGGCAACGGTTTCCAGGAAATTTCGAGAACCTACGATGCCGCTTCGATTGCCGGTCATATCGGAGCTGAAATGACCATTGTCCTGGGCGTCGAAGATGCGAACGATTTTGGCAACCGGGTCATCTTTGATAACGTTTCACTGGAGGATGGAGGGGCCGGCTCTGTTGCCGCGCCTTTTACCATCACTGCCAACAGGGAGAACCCCGGCAATTATGACTTCAAGTGGGGAAGCAACGAGGGCTCCCTCTACGACCTGGTGAGTAGCACCGATCTTACGACGGCCCCGGAAACCTGGGCGGTGTGGGAAAGTCAGACGAATATTGTCGGAACGGCAACCGAGACGATTCTCCCCAATCTCCCCGGCGGCAGCGACACGAGGCGTTTCTTCGCCCTTGTCGAAAAAACCCCGGCGGCCACTCCCAGGTAAATTGGAGGTTAAAAAAATTGCCGGGCAGATTGGAGAAGAGAGGGTGATTTTTTCTTGTCCGGACTGTGAGGAATCGGGACAGGAGAAGGTTCCGGGCTCGAGCCGATTTTTCAAAATGCAGACTCCAGTGCGATCGTAGTAGAGAGCCTGGAAGCGGTTGCGGCGTTTGTTAGAGAAGAGGAAGAGCGCTCTATTTTTGAGCCCCCGGCTACCAATTGATCGGCGAGGGCGGCCAGACCGTTGCAGGACTTGATTTGGACATCAGCAAAAGATGACCCGCTCAGTTGATCGATGCCAGCCCACTCCGGTGGGCTCGTGTCAATGTTGCCTCGCAGCGAGAGCAAACACGACGGTGAGAGTCAGCCATAGGAGGGTGAAGAGGATGTGCATCACGGTTTCGAATGGCTTGCCTTTCCAGTTTTCGGATGAATACCAAAAGAACTGACAGATCAGTCGGAGTCCCCAAAAAAGAGCCATGCCGGCGCAGATCCGACGACCGAGGAGGGTTGTCGTCAGTAGTTCAGCGGAACTTACCAAAAGAAGCCCCATGAGGACGACGGTGAGCGCAATGAAGAAGGTGTGAACCCCCATGATTTCCCGATTGATCAGACTGAGTCCTGCGAGTTCTTCCTTCCAGCGGAAGTAGCGAGGAAAAATGACATGGAGAAGAGCAAGAAGAATGAGGACGATGCCGAGAATTTGGAGAAGGAGGATCATGGGCGGGTCAGTTTGAAAAGGCGGACGAATGGCGTGAGGCACTCTTCACGAGTGACGGTGAAACCGGCGCTGGCAAAGGCCTGATGCCATGTTTTACGTGAATGAAAATGGAGAAACCCGATGGAGTAGGCGAGGAAGTTTGGGAGATCCCGGAGATGCTCGACAATGTGGATGGACCCTTGGGGAGCGAGGGTCCGTCTGACTTCTGCTAGAAAGCGGGTTCGTTCATGGATGTCCCGCACTTCATGGAGTGACAGAAAACCGAGGATGAGATCGACTTCGCCATCGGGGAGGGGGATTTCGGAAGTGGAGATTGAGAAGGTGCCAGGCGGGGTGGAAAGGCGTTTCCGGGCCCGTCGAATCGAGGGCTCGGTATGTGCTTCCTCTTGATAGAAATCAAAAGTGAGAACCTCCGCTTCCGGGAAGTTTTTCTGCAGAAGTTCGGTCGTTTCATCAAAGCCCGCCGTTAGATTTACAATTTTTCGAGGAGAGAGTCCTTTCAAAAATGACAGCTCATAAAGTCCGGAGAGATCGTAAACGTAGAAAGAAACCAGCAAGGGAATCATCACCCCGATCAATAGGAGGATCAACCCAATGAGGGCTGCCAGTGCGATCCAGGAGTGAGTGCACAGCGCGACGATCAGAAGAACTCCGGCTCCGACTGCAGACCAGGCGAAGAAAGGCCAGTTGAAGCGGACGATATTGAGAACGCCCTCGGCGAAATGTCGATTTACGGGCATGGCTCGGTGACTCCTTTCCTCCATTGATAGGAGACATTTTTGACGGTGAAGGCATTGGCGAGCCGGGCTTCCTCAAGTCCCAACTCAGCCAGCAAGGGAACACGGGCCTTGATGATTTTCACGGGCCCGGGTTTCCAACTCGCGCGGATTCCCTCGACGGTGGTCATGGAATTGGTATTGCGATCATAGCTGAAGGTGAAGGGCATGGGACCGGCAAAACGTCTTGCGGTACGCCAGTCCGGAAAAACACTTGAGTCGGGAAGCGCAATGTCGTGGGCATTTTGATCGCGTTGGATATACAGTCCGGAAGTGCTGGCGATGACATCTCCCTCCCAGGTGATTCCAACTTTTCGATAGCGATAGCGGGTGAAGAAGTTTCCAAGTAAAACCATACGGGCTCGATCAGTCTCGGATCTTAAAATATAGAGCCCGCGCCGCTTTCGGCCGTCGTTGCCCTGATATCTGACAAAGATGCGATATCCCAAAAGTGTGAAATCGTTTCCCATGAAAGCCGGGAAAAAGTGGGGGCGCAAATTTTGAGTTCGAACTAGTGC
>CALFSW010000113.1 GCA_937916505.1 uncultured Verrucomicrobiales bacterium
CCCAGAACCAGTGAAGGAAGGCGGGTCTGCAGGCCGATTTTCTCGGCGGCAAGTTGGTCGAGCGAGACGGTGTTTTTGAAGCCGCCCAAGCCGGGATGTCTGGCCGAGGTCAACCAGGTCATCTCCGAGGTGTGACCGTTGGCTCCGGCCTGGTCGGGATGGGAGAGTCCCGAGAACAGGGTGAAATCGTCGCGATGGTCTTTGAGCAGCTCTAGGTAGGGCGTTGGCTTGTAGTCCCTGCCCGTCTCGTCCGGAAACAAAAACGGCGCGTGCAATCCGAGCGAGGTGCAGATGCACACCATCTTCTTCCCGGAGGGTGCCGCAGATTCCGCACGGACGTCCGGAAGGAAGGCATCGAGCAGTGGCAGGCCCAGGGCAACGCTGGTCCCGCGGAGGAATCTTCGTCGTGAGAGGGAGGGGGAGTTCGAATGGTTCATGGTGATCCTATTTGGTTTGAAACACGTCACTCTGGACGATTTCGTGGATGATGGTCCGGAGGCCGCCGCCTTTCGATTCGAGCCGGGTCACGATCTTCTCGACGGTCGTGCGATCCGCGAATTGTATTCCGGCACCGGTGGCGTAGACGAGCAGGTTTTGGATCAGGTTGCGGGCGATCTGGTCTTCGCGGTCGAGGAGCAGTTGTTTGAACCCGTCGACGTCGGCGAACTTCCGTCCGTCGGGGAATTGTCCGGTGGCGTCGACGGGGGAGCCGAGTTTGTATTCCCAGACGCGGCGGCCGCGGAACCTGCGGTCTGCCGGGTCGCCTTTCTCGCTGCGGTAACGCTCACGCCATCCGCCGATGGCGTCGAAGTTCTCCAGCGCGAAGCCGGGCGGATCCATGCGATCATGGCAGGCCGCGCAAGTCGCGATCGAGCGGTGTTTGGCAAGTTGTTCCCGGATCGTGGTCGCGCCACGGGTATCGGGTTCGAAAGTCGGGATGTCGGCTGGCGGTGGCGGCAGCGGTTCGCCGAGCAATCGCCTGGCGACCCAGGCGCCACGGATCACGGGGGAGGTCGAGGTGCCATTGGCGGTGACTTTGAGGACGCTGGCGTGAGTTAGCACGCCACCGCGGTGGCTCCCCTCGGGAACTGGCACCCGGCGGAATTCTTCGCCGGTCACGCCCGGGATCCCGTAATGCTCGGCGAGGATGCGGTTGAGCATGACGAACTCGGAGTGGATGAGATTCTTGATAGGGAGGTCTGATCGGATGAGGAAGGTGATGAACGCTTTGGTCTCGCCCAGCATCGCCGCCTTGAGGATGTCGTCGAACTCCGGGTAGAGCTTCTTGTCAGGTTGGGTGAAGTCGATTTGGCGCAACTCGAGCCATTGTCCGATGAAATTCCCGATAAAGGCGTCGGCTTTAGGCGAGTCGAGGAGGCGTTTGACCTGGGCACGGAGCATCTCGGGTTGGTGCAAGGTGTTGTTTGATGCCAGTTTGCGCAATTCTTTGTCGGGGCAGGTGTTCCAGAGAAAGTATGAGAGGCGTGAGGCGAGTGCCCAGTCGTCGAGCTTGCCCGGTTTTTCTTCGAGGAACAGAAAGCGCGGCGAGGTGAGCACCGCGCGGTAGGCGACACGCATCGCGTCTTCGAAACTACGGTCATCGTCGAGAGCGGCCTGGGCAAGTTTGACGTAGCGTTCGACTTCAGCGGCTGTGACCGGACGACGGAACGCGCGGGTGGCGAACTCCAGCAGCAATTTCTCTGCGCCGAGTTCTTCCGACAGGCCAAGTCCGGGGCGATCAGAGCCGGCCATAGGTAGCGGGCCTTCGACGTCAATCCAGTCGATGGAGATGCCGCGACCTTGGTAAGCATAGGCATCTTTGCCGTACAAAGCGCGGCCTTCGGGGTCGTAATTCGTATCGTAGGGTTTTAGCTCGAGCAGCCAACCCGCCTCAATGTTGGCGATCAATTCGATCTCGCGCCTGCCCTTGGCAGGCAAATCGAAATAGCCGAGCAAGTTGCGGACCTTCCAGTTGGTCGCATAGACTTTCAGCCAAGCCGGGCGTCCGGCAGCCTGCACTGCGGAGGCCGAGATTTTGAACCGATAACGCCCGCGGTCGCGAAAGGTGAATTGTCGCACGGCGGTCGGCGAGTTGTCGTCAAAGATCACCACCGATTCGGGCGACACGCGGAAGGCCTTGGTCTGCCCCCCGACTTTTTTCTGATCGTCGATGACGCTCTCCTCATCGTGGTAGCGAAGGCGCCGTTTCACCGATTTCGGCGGATCGCGTAGATCGACCGCAGCATCGATGGCGGCGTCGGCGGCTTCGAGGAACTGGCCCATGTGAAGCATTGACAAGCGCAAGCCTTCGGAGACGTTGTCGAAGCCGTGCGTGATCGAATCTTCAGGCAGGTAGTGTTGCAGCGGCAGGTTGATCCCAAGCAGGTCGTGCAGCGTGTTCTCGTATTCGACCCGGTTGAGGCGCCGCAGCAAGACGCGGCCATCGGCCTGCTGTTTGCGCAGGCTGGCCGTGTGCAACTCAGTGCGCAATGACATTCGAGGAATGTGTCGCGCGCCTCGGCTTCGGGTTGTCTCTTCTCGTCGGGCGGCGGCATCTTGCGCCCATTGACCTTGTCAAAAACTTTGATCCAGCGGGGATCTCCGGCATCCCATTTCAGCGCGGTCAGATCCAGCTTGCCCCTCTGTGAATCCGCGTCATGGCATTCGCTGCAATGCTTCGCCAGGAAGGCTTCGCGATCGCCGGCAGCCTGGCTGACGATGGTTCCCGTCAGAGTGACAATCAGTGCGATGATGGCGGGACGGTTCAAGTTAGTGGGTGGTTAGTGGCACGGCCGTGAAGGTTGCCTGTAATTTGCCGTCGGTGGCGTCATAGAAGCGAATCCGGCCATCACTGCCGGCGGTGGCCAGACGGTTTTCGGTTGGATGGAAGTCGAGGCAAAATATGGACCCTCCGGCCGGCTGAATGACTGTTTTGCGCTGGCCGTTCCCGGTTTGGAAGATCCGCACTTCGCCGCTCTGTCCACCACAGGCGAGCTGTGAACCGTCGGCGTTGAATGCGACCGCATGGAGCGAGGTCGACATGTGTTCGAACTCGCGCACCGCGCTCTCTTCTTTGTTATCGCCTTCTTTGAGCCGCCCTCCACGCGGAGCCATGCGATGCAGGCGCACCTTCCCCTCCTTGCCGGTGAAGGCGACGAGATCTTCGGTCGGATGGCGGGCGAGGGCGAGGATCGGTTCGCGCGGTCGGGCGGCGTCGTCGATGAGATGGCCGCTGCTGACGTCGATCAGTTTGAGTGCGGTGTCGCGGCTGCCGGAGATCAGTTTGGATCCATCGTGGACGAACGCGGTGCCGAAAACCCAGTCGAGGTGGTTGTCGCACTGCATCACCTGATCGCCGGTATTTACTTCGAATGTGCGCACCAATTTGTCGGCACCACCAACCGCGACGCGAGAATTGTCGTTCGAAATTGAAACCCCGTAGAGCGTGTCGCTGCCGGCGCGTATCGAGCGGATGGGTTTGCCTGAAGCGACGTCCCAAATCTGGATCTCGCCGAACTCCGAAGGCGCGCCACCGCATGCGACCAAGAGCTTGCCATCGCGAGAAAACTTCAGCGCCTCGATGCGCGGCGAATCTCCGGGCCAGCGTGCAATGATCCCGCTGCCATCGCCTCGGTGGATGATGATCTCGTGGTGGGCGGCAACCGCCAGGATGTTCCCATCAGGAGAAAAAGCGATCGCGGGAACAGCGGGCAGTGAGTGGTAGACGGGAGCCGTCGCCGGGCGGCGCGTGCCGAGGCCGCCCTCCGGAGTGTCGTCACGGGCACCCTGGGCGACCCAGCACGTCAGGGTTTCGATTTCTTGCGCGATCAGGAACTCACCTTCAGCTGGCATCTCTGGTTTGTCTCCGCTCACAGAGAGGATTAACTCGCTATCGTCCGGCTCGCCCGGTTTGACGGCAGTGCCGTGCTTGCCGCCCTTGGAGAGCGCCGCGAACGAAGTCAGATCGAGCTTCCCCTTGAGCTTCCCCGGACGGTGACAGGAAATGCAGTTGGCGCGCAAGATTGGCCAAACATCGTTGACAAAACTCACTGTGGACCGGCCGCCGCCTGCGGCCTTCTCTCCAACTTCCAGCTGATAAGAATGCCACTCGCTGCCAAAATCGAGTGCGTCTTGCACGGTGATGAAAATGGGTCCGTCCTCTTGGGGCGTGATCTCGAGAATGCCATCGTGGGTATCTTTGCCTCCGTCGTCTTGCCCGCCGAGCAGGGTTCCCTGTGCATCGTAGGCGGTGAGAAGGGGGTCGAGTAGCGAGGCGACCCCTCTGGCGATGATCTCGATCGTCACTGTCCGTCCCGCCCTGGCCGTTACTTCGAAGGTGTCGACATCACGCTGACCATTGATGAGACCGCTCATCGTCTTTCCCGGTGCGATCTTTTGTGCGGACCGGAATCCTTTGTTGGGTTCTTTCTCGTCGGCGAGCTGTGCGGCTGGGATCACCTGGATGGTGACGGGCTGCGCTGTTTTATCGGCGACCGCGACGGTCAAAGCTAGCGGCCCGACGGGATGATCTGCTGCCAGTTTGAGCTCAATCACGACCTCGCTCTCGCCGAGGAGGTCGGCCGACATTCCGCCCGGGGTTCCCGCATCTTTCCTCTCTTTGATGGTGAGCTTGGCATCCGCCCGCACGGCGGTGGCCTCCTTCATCCGAAATCCCCGGAGGCGCACGGTGCCCTCAAACCCCTGCGGCACCACCAACGGGACAAGCGCCGTCACCTTTGGTTCAACCGGTGGTTTGTCGGCGGCGCAGAGTGCTTGGGAAAATATTGCGACCAGCACCAATGTTCGGAAGATTGTCATCAGGCGAACAGTTCGTTGACGGTTGCTCCCTCCGCGAGAATCGAAACCGGGCGGCCTTCGGGGGTGACGATCTCCTTGGTCGGGTCGATCCCCAAGGCGTCGTAGATCGTCCACGCGACATCCGCAGGGCGTACCGGACGATCGGTCACGAAGGCGCCGTTCTTGTCTGTCGAGCCAAGGACAAATCCGCGTTTCACGCCCGCACCGGCGAAGATCATGCTGCCTGCGCGACCCCAGTGATCGCGGCCGCCCTTGTCATTGACCTTCGGCGTGCGGCCGAATTCGCCAAAGCAGGCGACCAGCGTATCTTCTAGCAAACCGCGCTCGTCCATGTCGCGGATGAGTGCGGAGAAACCTTGGTCGAACTCCGGCAGTTTTTTGTCGAGGCCAGTGAAGATCTTTTCGTGGTGATCCCATCCGGCGTAGTTCACCGTGACAAAACGCACCCCATTCTCGATCAGTCGCCGCGCCATCAGGCAGCTCTGGCCGAATTCGCTACGTCCATAGTCGTCGCGCATCGCAGCGGCTTCCTTGTCGATCGAGAAAGCCTCCTGCGCCTTCGGCGAAAAAATCATCTCGGTCGCCTTTTGGCCAAACTCGTCGTAGGTCGCAATCTGATCACTGCCCTGCACGCGCGCGCCGAGTTGGTCGATGGTCTGGAGCATGGTGCGCCTGCGCTCGATTGAGGCCGGTGTGAGCAATGAATTTGCGGCGAGATCGCGAACCTTGAAGTTGGCATCGTTCGGGTTGCCGCACTTGAACGACTCGTTTCGTCCGCCGAGCCAGGCGCTCTTTCCCAGCTCCCAGGTGAACGAGGGGTTCTTCGGAACCGCGACATAAGGCGGGACGAGCCCTGAGAAGCCGGTCTCGTGAGCAACGACGGCACCGATGGCGGGGTGGTCACCGAATGGCGTGCCGAAGCGTCCGCTTAGCACCCAGTTGGTGGCGGTCTCGTGGTGGTCATTCTCGTGACTTCCGGAGCGGATGAGCGAGACCTTGTCCATGATCTTCGCAATCTTTGGCATGAGTTCGCCGACATGAAGCCCCGGGACGCTCGTCGGGATGCCCTTATATTTGCCCCGGATTTCTTCGACCGCATCCGGTTTAAGATCGAAGGTGTCGTGGTGAGAAATCCCGCCACCGAGAAATACGAGGAGCACCGATTTCGCCCGCACTGCAGGAGCACCAGCGGTACGCACTTTTTCCGCGGCGAGCAACGAAGGCAACGATAGGCCGAGAGGGGCGAGCGCTCCGAGGCGCAGGAAATCTCGTCGGCTCTGGCCGGAGCAAAGACCTGAACTCTTGGATGAAAGATTGACCGAAAGCATGTCGTGGTTGTCAGTGGTTAAAAGTGAACTCCTTGGAGTTGAGCAGCGCCCAGAAAAGATCACGAAAAACAAGTTCGCGTGTGTCGTTGGCCAGCGATGTTTTGACAAGAGTGCGTTCGGCATCAGTCGGGAGTCGGGCGATGCTGTTGAGGTAAAGTGCCTCGGTCACGGTTTGGTCATCTGGATTTTTCAGCAAGGTCGAAAGACGGCCATTGGGCGCTGAGAGCTGGCGCTCCAGTTCACTTCCATTACGGAGGTTGAGGAGCTGTGGCAGGGTCACCTCACCGCTGCGTTCGCACGCACAGGCGGTGACGCGTTCGGATCTTCCAAACAGCGTGAGGAAATACGAGGAGACCCCGGGTTCCGGCAATTGCACGGCGCGCAGTCCGACCGGGTAGCCGGCGAACTCGTCAGGGACTCCAGTCGCTGACGCCATCGCGTCGAGCAGCACCTCGGCCGGCAGGCGCCGCGCGTAGTAGTGGGAGAAAAAGCGACGCTCGGTTTGGTTCTCCGGACGCGTCGTTGAACTCAACTGATAGGCACGCGAGGTCAGGATCAGGCGCATCATGTGGCGGAGGTTGAATTTGGAATCACGGAACTCGGCGGTGAGAAGTTCCCAGAGTTCCGCATTCGACGGCGGATTACTGCTGCGCAAATCGTCGACGGATTCGACCAGGCCGATTGCGAAGAAGTGACGCCACAGGCGGTTGATCATCGCGCCAGAGAAATCGGGACTCGCAATGATCCAATCTGCGAGTGCCGTGCGCGGATCGGCGACGTTCCCGAAATCGATTGCGGTGCCGTCGAGAGCTTGCGCAACGACCGGCTTGCGGGTGCGCGGGTGGTTGACCTGCGGCGGGCGGGCGCGGAGTTCGGTGAGGCGTTTCTGATGGTTGGTGATCTCGTTCTGGAGTCCGTCGATCTCGTTCTGTGGCTTGCCAGTGTCTTTGGCCTCGCGCATCCGCTTTTCGGTTTCTGCGATGCGCTTCTTCTGTTCGGTTTCCTCCCGCGACTCCACCAACAGTCGCGTGCCTCCCTTCTGGGGATTCTCGCGCTCCAATCCGGTCTTCGCAAAAAACGCGGCGAAGTGATAGAAGTCGTCCTGCGTGAAACGCTCCAATGGGTGGTTGTGACACCTCGCACAACCGATGCGAGTTCCGAGAAACGATTGCGCGACCCCGTCGGGAACATCGCTTTTTTCCACCTCGCGGTGCTCGCCGATCAGCGTGATGAAATAGCCGATCTCCGGATGCTCGCGCACGTCGCCGGAAGCGGTCAGGACGTTGCGGGTGATCTGGTCCCACCCGGCGTCATCGGCCAGACGGTTCCGCAACCAGGCATGGAAGGCGCGCACGCCTTTGACACCACGCACATCATGGTCGCGTTCGCGGCGGTTTTGTAGAACGTCGCATAGCTGGAGAGTCCAGTAGTCGAGCCACTCCGGTCGGGCGAGCAGGTGGTCGGCCAATTTTGCACGCTTGTCCGCGGCGGGATCTTGGAGAAACGCAGTGACTTCCTCAGCCTTCGGGAGAACTCCAATGGTATCGAGGTAGGCGCGCCGCACGAACTCCGCATCTCCACAATCCTCCGCTGGAGGCAGGCGCAGAGCTTCCAGCTTGGCGAACAGTGGTGCGTCGATCGCGCTGCGATGCTCTGTGTAAAGCTCGGGCGAGACCTCGAACTCGAATGGGATGGTGAAGCGCACCACCTGCACGAGGTTGAGAAAGTGCACCCGCACGGTGGCATCTCCATGGCCGCGTGCCGTGACTGTTCCTGCCGGGGTGACGTGTAACAGTCCCTCGTCGTTCGAGAAAAACTGTGCCAGCCAGGTTACGTCGGAGGTGCTCCCATCGGATTCGCGAGCGAGAACTTTGAGCGTCAGGCTGTCTCCTGGCCGGAGCGTCGATTCGTCCGGTGTGACGTCGAGTGCCACCGGCATGGCCTCATCCTCAATCGGGCCGGGTGCTCTGGCATTGATCCAATTGACCAGGGTTTTCCAAGCGGGCGAATCTTTACGAAATCGGGTTCCGCCCTCATGCTGAACACCGCCCGATGCTTTCTGCACCAACAGGCTCTTCTCGGGAAACGCGTAATTGACCCGCCGTCCGTTCACGTCGCGCGTGATCCACTCATGATCCCAGTCCGGCGCGAACCCCCGCAAGCTCAAGTGGAATCCGTTTTGTCCAGCTTGCTTGCCGTGACAACCACCTTGGTTGCAGCCGAACTTGGTCAGCACCGGCAACACCCCGCGCTGGAATGATAGCGCCCGCTCGTCCGCTCGCAGCGATAAAGTAGTCAGCACTAGCAGCAACGCAGCGCGAAGAAGATTGAAGGGCCACATAGGTGATTGATTGCTGGATTTTTCTTTTTGGGTGGGGATCTTTGGGGTTGGGAAGAGGGGGCATCCGCGGTGTTGCAGTGAGCCGGGGGGGGTGCTTCGGTAAGAAAAAATCCGGTAAATGGTCGGTCGATGAAGGAATCGGGAGATTTCGGAGGGGGAAAGATGTTGAGAGATCTTAGCTTTTCGGGCCGCGTTGCCAAGATTTCTTTAGGCAGCGGTTGTTTGTGGAGAGCGCTTCGGGCCTTCGGGTGTTGTCGAGGACCGGGGTGCGGCCATTGCTGAGCGGAATTCATTCACAGTGAGCGTTGCCCGGTTCTTCGGACACATTCCATGAATTTGTCGGCCAAAGAGAGCATGCTGCACCCTGCCGACCTACCCCGTTGCGACCTGAATGACCAAACTGGATTGCCCGGAATTCCGAGCTTCCTACCCGCGATTGGAATTCGATTTTTTCAATCTTTGCTCCTACTCTGAAATCAATCATGAAAAGACACCGCCTCCTCTTCCTCCTTTTTCTCCTTGGTCTTACCCCATCCTGCTCGCCTCAAAAGCAAGAAGCCACACCGGTCAATCCGATCGGCATCTACGACACACGGGCTCTTGCCATCGCCTTTGTTGGTTCTGCGCCTCACAAAAAGAAACTCTCCGACCTCATGGCCGCGCATGAGCAAGCGAAGGCAGCCGGCGACTCCGCCACGGTCGCAAAACTGGAAGATCAAGGACAAGTCATGCAACAGAAGACTCATCAGCAGGCCTTTGGAACCGCCAATGTCGATGACATCCTTGCGCACATTCCTGAAGCGATCATCACAATCAAAAAAGAAGCCGGGGTCACCAATTTGATTTCCAAGTGGAATAAAGCCGAGCTCAAGAAACACAAGGGCGCCGAAACCATCGATCTCACCCTGCCTCTCGTCGAGGCCCTCAAACCCACTGCGCAACAACGCCAGCGGGCCATCGAAATTCTGAAAAAGAAGCCCGTCGAAATTGAGGATTAACTGACTGTTAGAGATTTTCTCTTGGCGGCAGGAGTCTGAACCCGTCGCTGGACCGGGCCGGAGGCGTCCGAAGATTGACAGAATTTAGTTAGCCGCCGGGAGGCCGGCATGGATGCGGAGAATACGGCGGGCCTCGGCGATACCTTCGGGATGTTGGTGGGAGCCATGGCCGGAGGGGACGATTCTTTCGGAAGCCTGGTTTTCCAGATGGGAGCTCCAGTAGGGAACGATTCCGTCACTCGAATCTGGCGTATCTCCATCGCCCTGATCTCCCATGATGGAGTGAACCGGAACATCGGGGCGACGAGGGAGCTTGTTGCTCTCGAGGACGAAGCGATTGTTCGGAGCGAGGGTGTCGATGCTGTTGGGAGCCCGATCAAGCTGGAGGGCGGCGGAATCCACGGTCACAATATTGACAATTGCGTTTTTGGTGTCCGCTAACAAGGCTGGCACGCGGATGAGGCGTGATCCAAGCCGACCAATCCATCCTGTGGCAAGTTCACTGCCTCGATGGGGTCCTGAAAAGAACACCGCCCGGGAAATGTCATCCCGCGAATCAAAGATGAGCGAGTCCTCCAGGATGCGTCGACTTTTACGGTCAAGGATGGTTTCATTGGGCGTTTTTCCGAAATAAGCGATCCATATCTTATTGCCGGCATCACTAATCATGAGACGGCTCAAAAGGGTGCCCATGCTGTGACCAACGATCACGATTTTCTGATGATCCGGATGGAACCTGGCGACTCGATCCATCTCCTTTCGGAGCAAGGACGCTGAGTAGGGAAAGGGATAACCGCTGGGATAGCTAAATGTCCAGAACTGGTATTTTTCACGAATCCCGGGATCTTGCATCAGCTTAAGATACATCGGCATCCAAGTGGCAGGAGTGCTTTGGAGGCCATGGACGAAAAGGACGGGGATTCGCCCGGGATCATAAGGCTGAATGAAGGAGATTCGGGCGGTCTGGTCGTAGCGGGAAGGATTGAGCATCCGGGAGAAGCCCAGCTTATCGACCCGCAATTCGCTCAAGCCGTAGGAAACAGCAGAATCATAGTCGGCATTCAGTGGCCAGGATGCCCCGCCAATGGTGATTCTTTCGTCCTCAAAAGGATCAAGAAAGCGCAGGACCGCTTGATTTCCCTTCACATTCACGATGGCGGTTAAATTCCGGTAAGGACGAACGAAGGGAGACTGCTGTTCAGCCATCGCGGGATCTGTTGACTTCATCACGAGGGGTGCCCCGACTCCATTGACCACGGCTGTTTCTTCGAGCACATAATCACCTGAAAACTCGAGGCGATCAGTCGGGATCAGTTTTTGACCGAGATGCCTGAGGTCTTCCGATTTTTCGGCAGAAAAACGGTAGACTTTATGGGCTCCTTGCACGGCGATCGCCCCGTTCCCCGGGTTGAATCCGGGTTTTTGAATTTCATCAATCAGACGAGAGACGAGAAAGTTGTAGCTTTGATAGGTCGAGGGGTCGGACTTCTTCAGTTGTTTCTCACTGACCGCAATCCGATCCAGAAGGAGGCCAAGATCTTCGGGAACTGGTGCTGAGATCAAGGCGGCCGGAACGGCAGGTTCGATCAGTTTGAACGAAATTGGTGCGCTGCAGCCAACAAAGGCGCAGACTGAGATGAGGACGACAATTCGTTGGATG
>CALFSW010000114.1 GCA_937916505.1 uncultured Verrucomicrobiales bacterium
CTAGGAGACCCTGAACCGGAGGGCTCTGCGCCCGGCCCAAATTCAGGCCTCCACTTCGATATACTTGCTGCGATGGACCCAGACGCTCTGCACCAGTCCCAGCAGAAACATGCAAATCACCACAAAGGTTCCCGAGTAACTCACCAAGGGCAGTGGAATTCCCGTGATCGGGGTCAGCAAAATGCACATCCCGATGCTCTCAAACATGTGGGCGAAAAAAAGGCCCACCACCCCCCCGACAATAATTCGTCCGGCAAGATCACGACTATAAAAGGCAATAAAGAGACATTGGATGAGCAACAGCGCGAAAGCGGTCACCAATAGCAAGGCACCTCGAAATCCCTGCTCCTCCGCGATGACCGCAAAAATGTAGTCGTTATGCGCGGTCTTCCACGGAATGTATTTCTTGTCGTGCAGCGACCCCCGTTCATCGGTTGCCCCCCATCCCAAGCCCTTCCAGCCCGCCTTCCCAACTGCAGTGGAAACCCAGTAAGGGGCCCAGTTTTTATCCGTTTTCTCAACGACCCCGGTATCCACCGATTCCAAATACATCTCGATTCGCTCGGTGCCCCGTTCCGAGATGGAAGGAAGGACAATGAAATAGGCGATGGGCGTCATCCCAACCGCGATTCCGGTCAGAAAAATTAGATACCGCCAGGGGATTCCACTCACCAAAATCGCAACAATGGCAACAGGAACCCAGACCAATGCGGATCCCATATCGCCCAGCTTTACCACGAGCAAAAAGGGAATGCCCGTGAGCGTAGCGATCAAAAGCACCCTGAAAAACGGTTCCCCAAAGAAGCGGTGAATCTTCGGCAGGTCTTGGGCCAAAGTTGCGATTGCAATGATTCCTGCCGCGATTGCGACCTGCGCTGGCTGGAAACTGATCGGCCCAAACTGAAGACGGTGAATTTCATCATCCGCGCCCATCGCTTTCAAGGTCAGGGCCAGGCCAATGACATACATCGGCACTCCCAGCCATCGCACCCAGCGGTAATCAATCAGAGCCGATGCAAAATACACGATGGTTCCCAGCCCCATCCACATCTTGTGACGACCCGCAAAAAACTCCCCACCTGACATTCCATCCGGGCCCGGCAGATGGCGCGCCGCACTTTCGATCGCAAATACCCCAAAAACAAGCAGCCCGTACATCGTCAGTACGAGAACCCAGTTCATTCCAAGAATTTTACGAAAAAGCGGGGTCATTTGTCTTCGGCGAACGGACTCTAACCAGTGAAAACGAACTGGAACACTCTAAAAACTCAAGCTTCCCAGGATTTTCAGGAAAACAATCCCATCAGTTCCTCTTCTTCTAATCCGGGAACAAGCGCACCGCCTCCATCGAGCACCGCTTCCATCATTTTCTTTTTCTCCTCCTGCAGGGCCAAAATCTTCTCTTCGACAGTCCCACGCGTGATCAGCTTGTAGCTGGTGACCACGTTTTTCTGCCCGATCCGGTGGGCCCGGTCGGTCGCCTGCGCTTCCACTGCCGGATTCCACCACGGATCAAGATGAATGACCGTGTCCGCAGCCGTCAAATTGAGTCCAACGCCCCCTGCCTTCAGCGAGATCAGAAAAACCGGCGCATCTCCCTCCTGGAATCGTTCCACAACTTCGCCACGCTTTTTGGTGGATCCATCCAGATAACAATAATCCCATTTGTTTCCGAGGAGAATGGGAACAACCCCCTGCAGAAGTTGCACAAACTGGCTGAAGATGAGAACCCGATGCCCTCCGGCCACCGCTTCGGTGAGCAACTGCTCGAGTTCGTCGAGTTTCACCCCGGCGTCCTTATCTTCGATTTTCAAACCCGGCAGAAGCCGAAGATCGCAACAAGCCTGGCGAAGCCGCAACAAGGCGGTGAGGGCAACCATGCGCTTCCGACCATCATCAGCCGCTTCAACCTGCGCGCGACTTTCCCGAAGGAGCTGGCGGTAGATCGTTTGTTGTTTCGGAGCGAGTTCACAATAGCGAACCTGCTCAATCCGATCAGGAAGATCCTTGGCGACCTCTTTCTTCAGGCGGCGAAGCACAACCGGCTTGAGGCGTCGGGCCAAACGACGGGCCAGGGCCGGATCACCGCCCTTTCGAAGCGGCTTTTCAAATCGCTCCATAAACGCCTTTCGCGGACCAAGATACCCCGGAAGCGAAAACTGCATGATGGACCAAAGATCCTGAAGTGAGTTCTCAACCGGGGTTCCCGAGAGCGCAAAGCGATGAGTCGCCTTAAGCCGATGAGCCGCAATTGAAATTTGAGCCTCGGGATTCTTGATCTGCTGGGCCTCATCCAGCACTGCAATATCGAACTCCCGGGCCTGAAATTTTTCGGCGTCAATTCGTAAAATTGCGTAGCTCGTAATGACCAGATCAGCCTCTGGAATTTCACCCCGTTTCCCTCCAACATGTTGTGCCACGGTGAGACCCGGCACCCACTTCCGGGCTTCCGCCGCCCAGTTGGACAAAAGCGATGACGGACAAACCACCAATGCCCGCCCTCCCTTTTTCTCAATAAAAGTGAGGGTTTGAAGGGTTTTCCCGAGGCCCATGTCATCAGCCAAAACACCTCCCATACCCAGCTCGCTGAGACGATACATCCAACGGACCCCCGTCGCCTGATAAGGGCGGAGTACTTCCGGCAGATCGAGAGCGACTTCGGCATCCTCCTCAATCGCCATTCCAAAATCGCGCGCGCTCGTCTTTAAAAAATCAGCCTGCCGGGCACTCACCTCAAAAACACCGGGCGCACTTTGCGTGGCCTCGGAATCAGTCAGGGTCTCATTGACCTCTTCGATAAAGTCCGAATCGATGACCGCGATCTTACCCCGGCCGAAAGCTTGCTCGGCACTTCCCATGCGAAGCATCCGTTGCACTTGATCGGAATTAAGTTCTTCACCTCCGGCATGAAATCGCGTCTCCACCGAAAACCAATCGCGCCCGGTTTCCGTCCACTCCCAGTCGGGTTTGACCGCCACCACCTGTTCGGCCGCCGTTTGGAATCGCTCCCCCTTCTCCACCCGCCACCGGGGGGGCAACTCGGAAAAGGCATGAAACTTAAGGATCTCTTCGCGTTCGCGCAGAACCATCCGCCCGCCCTTGGCCGGTCCATCGAAACCCCAGGCATGAAAAAAATCAATCACGGCATTTTCTTGCGAGAGGCTGGTGAGAACTCCCCCGATCAATTGAGGTTCGCCATTTTCACAAGAGGCCCTCTTTCCCTCGTATCGAAACTCCAGCCGGGCCTCGAGATGGCGAAGCGAGCCTTCCAGGGCAATGGTCACTTCGGGAACCCCTTCTTCGGGAAGAGATTTCCATAGCTCATCAGGCACCTCAAACCACTGTTCAAGCTTGCTCAAGGTGAATCGCGCCTCTGCCGCACTCACCCGCAGCCCCTGCCCGAGGACCGCCGAAAACTTCGCCGGCAACCCGGGGGCCAACGGATAAAACTCCGTTCCTTGTAAATCCCACGCCTGCAGATTCCCTCGCGCCACGATCACCCGCTCTCCTTTCAATCCAAGCGGCCGACGGGGTGCGCTGCCATGAATCACCGCAGCGTCCCTCTTGCCAAACTGCACCCGCGGATGTCCTACCAATCCTTCCAAAAGCTGAGTGAACTGCTCCCGGCCAAAGTTCACAATTCCCGGAGGTTCACCCGGAAAGACCTCCCGTAGAACCCGCCACAATTCCTCATCGTGGGAATCGACCTGATACATTCCCTCCGGAATCGCACTCAAAAGAACTTCATCGCCATTCACCACCCCACCGAAGCCGACCATCAACTGCCCCCGCTCCCACGATGGTTCCACCTTGAGCGGAAGCATCACCTGTAATTCCAGAGGTGTTCCATCCTCGGACAACTTCGGCCATTTGTCCTCCACTTGATCCGGGATCTCCACCGGTTTGTTTTGCGGGTCGATGACCTCCAACCCAATCGCCATGACGTGAGCGCAAACACGCCCATCCTGCCTCACCATTAAACAGGTGCAATGATTCTCCATGTGGGTACGGGAGATGATCTCCATGCTCACCCTCTTGGTCCTGCCGCTAACCCGCGTCTCGCCGGAAATAACGCCGTCTTTGTATTCGGCAGACTTCACGCCACCATCACGGTGAATGGCGCGCGCTTTTTTCATCTCGACGTGACCGCCCGCATCCATCAGGAGGTCGCGCGTCAATTCGAGGTGACTCATAAGACCGGCAGTCGAATCAAACCAGATTTGGAATCGTTGGAACAACGACAACCTCCATCCCGGCCTCCCGGGCACCAATAATTCCGGCCCGACCATCCTCAAAGACAACACACTCTTCGGGTGCCACTCCAAGCCGCAAAGCCGCCTCAAGAAAAATATCAGGAGCCGGCTTTCCATTCGCCACTTCACTGCAGGAAACAACCTCATCAAACCAATCCGAAATATTGAGCAATTGAAGAGTTTTCTCCACCACCTCACGTGAGCCTCCACTGGCCACCGCCATGGGAACCTTCCCCCGATTTTCTTCCGCAAAAACTGCCACCTCCTTGATCAAAGCAACTTTTCCCAGTTCCTTTAGAAAGTGCTTCTTCTTCGATCGCGCCACCAAATCGGGGTCGAGGTTGAGATTCTGCTCACCATTGATGATTTCCACAATATCCCGGGTAGGACGACCACCCATCGCATAAAAAACATCTTCGGGAAAAACGCCCGGAGCCCCGTTGTCTTCCAGAGCCCGGCACCACGCTCGAAAGTGAACAGGCATGGAGTCCACGAGGGTTCCATCAAGATCGAAAATCAGGGCTTTGTAGTCGGATGTCGGGAGTTTCAACTCAAATACGCTCATGGCCGCATGGCAGATGAAGCAAACCGGGGCACGTGACAAGCAGCAATCACGCGGGTGATAAAACCGCCATGATCTGATGATTTATTCACAGCGTCACCGTCTCATTTTCGTAGGTTTCGGAAGGCACTGTCCTCAATTCGCCAGAAGTATTTTCGACCAAAACCCTCCCCTTGATCACCACGCCATCTTCAAAGCGAACGGGACCGGTAACAGTGAGCTCCCGGGCATCTCGCAACGAAGGTTGACCGAGCCCATCGAGAGCATCGACCAGCTTGTATTCGGATGAAAAGTTGATCACCGGCGGATTCCCCTCGCGGGATGGCACCAGCTGCACACGTCCGTCATCGCTCACATCGTAAGCATCGGAACGAAGCGCAAAAAGATCGGTCGTTCCTTTCACAGGAGCAAAACGGGAACGCGGGACACTGACCGCCGCGGCACCCTCGAAGCACTCAATGGCCGACCCCATGGCCTGCTCCAATTGATAGATTGCGGTACTCGAAGGATCACGGGGATCCACGGTCTTGGCATTGCAAATGACCGGGAGTTCAAGAACCCCTCCGTTTTTGGTCATCACCTCTTTCAACTTCTTAAGGTTAACCCAGATGTTGTTGGTGTTAAAAAACTGATGACGATCGATGTCCTGGAAACTACCGAGATCTTCTTCAGGACATTGCGCGACCTCACGCAAAAGAAGTCGACCGTCTTCCTTCCGGGTAGCGAGATGCCCGCCCTTCTTGTCAGCCTCGGTGCGACGGGTCACTTCCATCAGGAAAGGCGCATCACCTTTTGCAAAGTAGGAAAGTAAGGTCGGATCAAGAACAGCACCCAAATTGTCACTATTGGAAATAAAGGCATACTGAACCCCATCGGCCAATAGACGATCCAACCAGCCACTGCCCTCAAGGGTTGGATAAACATCAGCATGCCCCGGTGGACACCATTCCAGATCGGGATTCGCCGGGTGACTCACAGGTTCCAGCGTGTCTCGCTCCAACTTGGGAGCCCAATTTTGCAAGAGCTCAAGATCTGCCGGATCACCGATTTCCGGAACCGCTTTCCTCAGATAATCCCGGGTATCGTCGCTGCTCGCATTGCTGTTCATCAGAAGGAAGCGAACATCGCCTCCGGTCTCCGCGCGAAGCGATAAAATTTGACGGGACATCAGGTCAAGAAAGGCCACGCCAGGGCGCACTTCCAAAAGACTCTTTACCTTTTCCAGCCCCATACTGGTGCCCAGACCGCCATTCAATTTGACGACAACCGTTTGAGCTAAAAGCGCCGGGTCAAAATCCGTCTCACTCGCAAGATCATCGTAGTCAGCCACCGATTCAGCAGGCGAAATCTCACGTTCAAAAACCTCCCCCTTGCTTCCACTGGCGATTAATTGCTGGGCTCTTAGGAAGGCCAGAATGGCAGAGTTCATCACTCCTTTTTCTTCCATCTTCTGGCGAATGCGATTGGCAACATCAGTCATAATTCTCTTTTGAGGATTTGGGGTCCCGGCTCTCATAACATTAAAAACCTCAAAGAAAATAAAAAAATGGCACGTTTTATGCTTACGGCTTTACTCAGTCGGAAAAAGCGGTATTTTTTCTTCGCAACGCCATGGCCGACGCTTCACTCCATCAGTCGCTCTCGCAGCAACAGACGCTCGCGCCTCAAATGCGCCAGAGCCTGGAGATTTTACAGGCAAACACCCTTGAGTTGAGCCAACTCCTCAATCAGGCCATGGAGATCAACCCTGTGCTCGAAGATGTCACCGAGCACGAATCACTCGATGAAATCACGGATGCCGAAAGGGAAGATTCGGAAAATTACGATGATTGGCAGGAGACTTACGATGACGATCTCCGGGATCTCGCCATCATGGAGCGTCGCAACCAAGGCGTGAGTCAAGATGCCGTGGAAGCAAGGGAACACTTTTACAATTCCATCGTCGCTCCCCTCACCCTGCAAGAACATCTGACCGAACAAATTCGCGAAAGCGGTCTCAATAAAGCGGATCAAGCCGACGCCGTGATCATTGTCGGAAACCTAACCGATCATGGCTACCTCGACGCTTCTCTTGAAGAACTGGCGACCCGCCTCCAAATCCCGCTTGATCGACTCGAGGACGCCCTGGCCACCATTCAGAATTTCGACCCGCCGGGCGTGGGTGCGGCCGACCTCAGGGAATGCCTTCTCCTCCAGCTCGACTACCTTGGCTTGGGAAACGGCCTGGAAGCAGAGATTGTCGATGAACACCTCAACGAGGTCGCTCGAAATCACTTCCCCCAACTTGCCAAGAAACTTCATCTGTCCCTGGACACGATCATCGAAGCCATTGAGCACATCAGAACTCTTGATCCTTCACCTGGCTCCCGCTTCCAAAACAACGGCAATCCCTACGTCCAACCTGATGTCGAAATCACCCGGGGAGACCACGGCGAATGGATCGCCTCTCTCACCGGGAGCTACCTTCCCCGTCTTCGCATCAACGACGAATACAAGGACCTCCTTTCGACCTCCGCCGACGATCGCAAGACGCGCAACTATCTCCGCAACCAGATCCGCGATGGTCGCGCCGTGATTCGCGCCATTGACCAACGACAGGAAACGATCCTCGCCATTGCTCGCGAGATCGTGGACCGCCAAACCCCCTTCCTTGAATTTGGCACCCGCCATCTCAAGCCGATGACCATGAACGACATCGCCGAAGTCATCGGAGTCCACCCCACCACAGTCTCCCGGGCCGTGGCCGGAAAATACATCAACTCTCCGCACGGGCTCATGGAGATGCGTAAATTCTTCGCCACCGGCTATCAGACATCCGATGGCAAGGACGTCTCCAACGAAGGCGTCCGCGAAGCCCTGCAGGACCTCATCAGCAACGAAGACAGTTCAAAACCGCTGTCAGATTCCAAGTTGGAAAAACTTCTCACGGGACAAGGAATCAAGGTCGCTCGCCGTACCGTCGCCAAGTATCGCGAACAACTCGGCATCCTTCCCTCACACTTACGCAAGAAATACTAGCGGACTCGCCCGGGAACGCTACCTTCGCGACATGACGAGCGACGACCTCCGCAACGCCCTTTCGAAAGTCAAATATCCCGGCTTCTCCCGGGACATCATTTCTTTCGGACTCGTAAAATCTTTCGAGATGAAAGAGGGCTCTGCTCATGTTCAAATTCAGGTTCAAACCAAGGATCCCAAGATTCCCCAAAAGCTCTTCCAGGACTGCCACAGTATCCTCGATCCCCTTCTTGGCGACCCCGCCAAAGTTAAGATCGAAATCGACGTCCAAAACCCCGCATCCACCGGAGAAGCTTCCACAGGGGGCACTTCAATCCCCGGGGTAAAACGAATCATCGCGGTTGGTTCCGGAAAAGGGGGCGTGGGCAAGTCCACCGTCTCCAGCAACCTCGCCATCGCCCTCTCGCAACAAGGCCTCAAAGTGGGCCTCCTCGACTGTGATCTCTACGGCCCCTCCGTCCCCCTCATGCTCGGTGTCAACAATCACCAGCCTCATGCCGATGACCAGGACCGCATCATCCCCATTGAAGCACACGGACTAAAGCTCATGTCGATGGGCTTCCTCCTGAGCGACAATTCCCCGGTCATTGTCCGCGGCCCTCTCGCCAACCGCTACACCCAGCAATTTCTTCAACAAGTCGCCTGGGGCGAGCTTGACGTCCTCGTTCTCGATCTCCCGCCCGGCACCGGAGACATCCAACTGACCCTGGTGCAAACAGTTTCACTCGATGGAGCTGTCATCGTCACCACCCCACAGGAAGTGGCCATGATCGATGCCCGCAAGGCCGTCTCGATGTTTGCCAAGGTCAACGTGCCCATCCTGGGTCTCATTGAAAACATGTCCTACTTCGAGTGCGATCACGGCGAGCGCTACCACCTCTTCGGACAAGGTGGCGCGGAGCGCGAATGCGAGAGGATCAAAGTCCCCCTTCTTGGAAGAATTCCCCTTGAACCGATCATCGGAAAACGATGTGACGGAGGAGAACCCATCGCCCTGCTCAGCCCATCGGAATCAAAGGCCTCTGCGGCCTTCCACGATGCCGCGCAAGCACTGATCGATCACGTTTCATAGGGTCATCGAATTGACCAGACAATCGGAATTCGATCAGCGAACCGGTAAAAAGAGGGATTCTCATTTCCCGGGAAGCGATTGAGGGGCGGCGTTATCACCTTCAAACGACCTCGAAAAGCGCGACTCGGGATCGAAGTCATCACAGCCACCGATACAACGGGCTCCCGTAACGATACCAATCTTGGAGGCGACGTTCCCCGCCACTTCCATCGGATCTACCTGGCGATAGCCTTCACCGGATCGCGATTCTTCCTTTGCAGCCCTCGAATCATTCTGCTAGTTCTCGGGTCACGTAAGTTATGAATAGAAGAAATTTCACCCAATTCGCCGGAGCCTCCATTCTGGGACTCGCCGGATCCACTGCTTTTGCCCAGGAAGTCGCGAAGGGAACTCCCTTCAAGGCCAAATTCGCCCCTTCCCCCGGCCAACTCTTCGGAGGGAAAGGACAGAAGCTTGGTTACGTGGATCAACTCAAACTCGCCTATGACCTCGGCTTCCGTGCCTGGGAAGACAATGGCCTCAACGGACAAAAAAACGACCTTCTGGAAAAGATCGCCGAGTTCATGAAGGACAAGAAGATGGCGTTCGGAGTCAGCGTCATCACCGGTGGCGCCGGAGCCATGTTCAACAAGCCCACCGATGAGCAAAAGGAGCGCGTCAAAAAGGACCTCGAGCGTGGCATTGAAGTCGCCAAGATCACCGGACAGACCAATATGACCATGATTCCCGGCGCTCGTGACAAGTCCATGACCCGTGAAGAGCAGATCAAGGCTTCCGTCGACAACATGAAGCTTTGTTGTGATTTCGTTGAAGAACACGGCATCATCATGGCGCAAGAACCTCTTTCTCACAACGTAAGTGGCGGTGAGCCCCTCATCCGCTCTTTTGAAGACGGCCACCTCCTTTGTAAACTCGTCAACCGGAAGTCCTGCAAGCTCCTCGCTGACTTCTACCACGAAGGACAAATCGGTAACGGCGACAAACTCATCGAGAACGCCAGGAAAACCTGGGACCAGGTGAGCTACGTCCAGTATGGCGCTTCCCCGGGCCGCAAGGAGCCCGGAACCGGAAACCTCGATTATGTCGCCGTGACCAAATTCCTTCGCAAGCAGGGATTCACCGGCATCATCGGCATGGAACATGGACAGAGCAAGAAGGGCCAGGAAGGCCTCGACGCACTCATGGCTGCCTACCGTAAAATCGACGCCTAGCCTCCCTGGTATTTTTCAAACCGCCTCGATCCACAGATCGGAGCGGTTTTCTCATTTCGTTCGCAAAGTTTCCGGATCCGGACTACTCCGTGAGGCGGTACTTGGATCGATACGCTTCAAGCTTCTCCTTTGCTTCCTTCTCGGCCTTCTTAAGCCCGTTCAGATCCTCATTCAACTTCGTGATGGCAGCCTCTTGTTCCTCAAGCTGCCTCTGCAAATCGGCAGCGGATACTTCAGGCGGATCAATCTTTGTCTCGGCCACTTTGGCCCGGAGCACGGTAATTTCAGCTTCCAGAGCTTCCAGCTCCTTCCCTTGCTTCTCGTATCGGATGATATCCTCTGGCTTCGTCTTTTCCTCACAAGAAGACAAACCAAAAATCGCAACCAAAGAAAGAACGGCCCGTGACATGTCCCGAGTGTGACTTTTACGACGCCTAAGTCAATGTCAGGCGATTTTCTGAACCGGGGTCCATTGACAAAGATCAATCCGTAGCAAAACTCCGAACATGACCTGGAACGAAAAATTTCTCGAACTTTTCCGCCGCTGCCTTTCCGCCTATCAGGGAGGAAATGATGACTTCATGAGCTACTACTCGGAAGGCGATCTCTCCTTTTTGGCCGGTATCGGCTGCAAACCACGTGAACTTTTCGATTTTGTCGAGGATCTGGCTGACGAAGGCGTTCCCGCCGAATCAACAGCTTTGCTCATCGCCTCGGTGCGCCGGGATTATTTCCTTGTGATTCAAAACAGGGAAACCAGCTCTGTGGAAGTGACGCGGCAGGACCTTCCTTCATTCGGCGAAGAATTCGACGACATCGCCTATCTCCCGCGCATCATCGCCAAAGCCACCGCCAAACTTCGGGGCGAACTTCATCCGGAAATCATGTTCAGTTGCGGAGGAGACCGAAAATTCCTTCGCGAAAACGGTGACATTCATCCCGCCGACTTTCTCCGCCACATCTGGTCAAGCGATGGCGACCCTCAAAAAATGGCTGACTTTGTCCGCCAATCCGGGTCATAGGGCGGTCTAACGGATTCCCAATCGCTTGAGATCTTCCAACTCATTCTTAAGCCGGCTGATTACGATGTATGAATCGGTGTTCTCGTCAGCGAGCGCTTGCGCCTTGTCCCGGTAAACTTCGGAGTATTTCATGGCTTTCGCCCGCCTCGCTGGATTATTCTCCTTGAACGCATTGGCCTCCCACTGGGAGGCCTTGGATTTCCACCCTTGCATCTGCCCAATCTTGATACGAATGACATCTTCTCGTTCAAAAATCTCAGCCTGCATATCCTTTATTTTCTGAAGAATCTCTTTTTTGCGATCCTCTTCCTTTCGTTCGGCCAATCCCTCTTTCCACTTTTTATACTTTTCGGCCCTTAAGACAGCATTCGCCTTAAGCTTTTCAGTGTAATTGTTGGCTTCTTCTTCGCTCATCTGGAGTTTCGCCAAGACTTCCGGAGTCAGATCCTTTACCGGGATTTGCTGGGGACCGGAAGACATGTAGACACTCACCTCAAGCGGATTGATGGATAAAATACGTACGTCCTTGTATTCATCGCCTTTGCTTGCCGAGAGGTCGATTGACTCCCCGATGGCTTTTTTACGAATGATTGTCCGATATTTTGCGCGATACTTTTCAAATTCCCCACCCACCAGCTCGATCGAACCCGAAAGCTCCTCATTACGTTGCGTGGCCTCCTCCAAAGTCCTTTTTACCTTCTCCAGCTGTCCTTTGATGCTTTCGGCCAACTTAATCTCTTCACGGAATTTTTCGTATTTCGCGAGGCTCACTTTCCCCTCGGCCAGATATTTTTTCGTTCTATTTAGGTCATAATTCTGCCCATCAAGTTTCTCTTCCAGATTCTCGATTTTGGATTCGCTATCCAAATCAAAGCACCCCGCCAAAACGGTGGACGCCAGCAAAGGGAGGACAGAAAATCGATTGAAGCTCATGGATAGGAAACTAGGCCTCCTTTCGCTATCTATCAAGAATCTAGGCCGCTCTTTCGGGGAAAACCCCGCCCCAAAGATTGGACACCCTCTCCTCCCGCTGTCAAACTCCCCTCATGCGTGACTACAACGGCGAAGAGATCCTCGTGATTCCTCGTGAATTATTTGACGAACTGGGCTCATTCCAGGGCATCGAGACTGATATCATCCGATATCTGGAGGCCATCCTCGACCCCGCCAATAACTTTTTCATGGACCGGGCCGAAGCAGAAGATGATCCTTCTTTCAAACAAATCATCCCTTATGCCCTCTTTCATCACGAAGGGAAATATCTCCACTACACTCGAGGAAAAAGTGGAGGTGAGAGCCGACTTCATGCCCAGGGATCCGTCGGAATCGGCGGTCATATCAACCCGGACGATGAGCGTGCCGACCCACTGGGACGGGAGACCTACCTCGCTGGAGTCGAGCGAGAAATCGATGAAGAGCTTCACATCACCGGCGGGCATAAAAACCGCATTGTCGCTCTCCTCAACGATGACAGCAACGACGTTGGCAAGGTTCACTTGGGAGTCGTCCACGTCTTTGAGCTTGAAAGCAACGAGGTCTCATCAGCCGAAGACGCTCTCGCCAATCTTGCTTTTCAGTCCGCCGCCTCCCTCAAAGGGGAACTCTATGACTCACTGGAAACCTGGTCTAAATTCTGTCTGGACCAGATCATCTAACCCAATTGCAATGGCTCCGAATAGTCCTGCCACGAGCGCTGATGCCTGGCCGCAATGATTGATCAGGGTCGGATTCTCCGGTGTCGTGGCACTGGTTGGAAAGCCCACCTCTTCCTTCTCAAGCGCAGGGGCTCTTTGAGTTCGTCGTGATTTTCACCGGCAAAAAAAAGTCAGGCCACCGAATCACTTGCGCACGGACGAAGTGAATCTATCCTGCGGCATGGAATTTTCACCAAAGCCCAACTCGGCTTTGCTCATCGTTGGTCACGGGTCTACGGAAAACCCGGACTCATCAGCTCCCTACTTCGATCACGCTCGTGAGATTCGGCGTCGCAATGTCTTTGGAGAGGTCCACTGCTGTTTCTGGAAAGAAGAACCATCGATGCGAGAAGCACTTTATATGATCGACGCCAACGAGGTCTATGTTGTCCCCGACTTTATCAGCGAAGGATACTTCACCCGGGATGTCATTCCCCGTGAACTCGAACTCACCGGCCCGACGACCCGGATCCATGGAAAAACAATCCACTACTGCGACCCGGTCGGGATCCACCCATCCATGACATCCCTCATCCTGCGACGCACCGTCGAAGTCGCTCCCGGAGTCCCACAGAAGGATTCAACCCTCTTCATCGTGGGCCATGGCACCGGCCTCAACAAAAACTCAACCAAAGCGATCAAGGATCAGGTTACCTTGATCAAGACCCTGCCCGACTGCCACTTCGCCGATGTGCTGGACACCTACATGGAAGAACCTCCCTTCATTGCAGACTGGGCCAAACTCGCCGACACTCCCAACGTGGTGGTGGTTCCCTTCTTCATCGCCGATGGACTCCACAGCTATCAGGACATTCCCGTCATGCTTGGCTTTGAAAAAGAGGAAGGCCTCGCGGCAAGTCAGAAAGAAATCTTCCGGCGAAACCCCTACCGGTTGCAAGGCAAGACCCTCTACTACTCGGCGGCCATCGGCACCGATCCCATGATGGCTGACGTTATCCTTGACCAAATCTCAACCTTCGACGCCAAACATGTCGCTCACTAAAGCATTCACCGAAACACTCGAATCCGGGGTCAATCAAATCGGCCAAATCCGCATTCTCCTCGATCCGATCCGGCTTCATCACATTGACGATTCCGATTCCGCATCGCTTGAAATTCACACCGATCCCGATGACGCCCGCGAGATCGGGCTTTACACCCCGGAAGGTGAATATCGATTCACCAAGGGAGAGCTCTCCCTCCCGACCGGATGGATTTTTCATCTCGAGTCCATTGAGCAACTTCGCCGCACCATCGACCTTTTATATCCCGCTTCCCTCGGACTTTGGAATGCCTGGAAAAATGACACAATCCGCGTTCAAAACCTCCGTGACAAACTCAACCGGCAAACCGGGATGTATCGTCATTCCAGAAACGTTTCCGATCAAGGGGCCCAGGACCTTGTGAAATGCCTCTGCGGCCCGACAAACAAGTGTGTCAAAAAGATCCTTTGGAAAATCGACGAGGAACAACCGCTGGAAGACTCTGAAGCCTCACAATTCAATGGCATCGTTGCCCAAGGCGATGAAGCAAATGCCATCCCCCTGCTTTGTCAGGAGGCTTGCAACTTCTTCGTCGCCCAAGCCCGTAAAAAGGCCAAAGAGGAATTCGAAGCCAAGCCGGCCTAACTTTCGGCATTGCCTCCCCCTCGGATGACAGGCATTCTTCCGGAACACCGTAGTATCTCCGTGAAAATTTCCGTCCTCATCGCCGTTCCTCTTCTACTGGTGTCTTGCTCAGATCTGACTCCCAAAGATCAGGATGACCCGCCCGCACAAAAAAACAAAAAGGTCAAACCTCCGAAAGAACCCGGAATTGCCGATGAACCGCGACCAACAAGCGAGCCGACCATCGAGGGATTCATTTTAAAGGATCCTGATACGACCAACGAGCTCCTGACGGAAGACAAAAAAAAGACCGTCTCGGCCCCGACCAATACTCCTCCTTCTCCCGCCTCCGAACCAGACAACGGGATCGCAATCGAGCCGCCCAAGCTTCCCGATGTTAAAATTCCGGAAGAAGAATAAGTTCGCACATTCACACCATGGCTCAAGAACGCCCCCGCAAGTTTAAGGCGGAACCCTACGAATGGCACGAGGTCATTGATCTTGAAATCGAAGCTCTCTCAAATCTTGGTGCCGGCATCGCCAAGCCAAATGGTTGGGTTGTCTTTGTTCCCTTCACTCTCCCCGGCGAAAAGATCCGGGCCAAAGTCTGGCGAAACGAAGCCAACTGTTCGCACGCCGACCTCGTCGAAATCATCGAGCCCTCGCCCGACCGAATTGAACCGCATTGCCCTCACTTCTCGGTCTGTGGTGGCTGCCAATACCAGCACCTGCCCTACGAAAAACAGTTGGAGTGGAAAACGAGACAAGTCCGTGAGCTTCTTGCCCACATGGTCGGCGTTGAAGCGGAAGTCAAACCAACCCTCCCTTCTCCGAAGCAATGGGGATACCGCTCCAAAATCACGCCCCACTTCCAACGGCCCAAGCCGGACGAAGACTTCCCGATTGGCTTCCTTGAGTTCAACCGCCGCAACCGCCTCGTCGACATCTACCATTGCCCGATCGCAATGGATGAAATCAACGAAGCGCTTCAACCCATACGCGACGACGTCAAGCGCCGTGCCAGGGAATTCAAAAAGGGGGCCACTCTTCTCCTCCGTGCAACCAACGGGCGGGTTGAAAGCAATCATCGCACCCCCGTTTCCGAAAAAGTCGGCGACCTCACCTTCAACTTTCTTGCCGGTGACTTTTTTCAAAACAACCCATTCATTCTCGAAGCCTTCACCGGCCACGCCGCCACACAAGCAAGCGGGCCCGGCCAGAAGTATCTCCTCGACGCCTACTGCGGCTCCGGGCTCTTCGGCCTCAGCCTCGCAAAACACTTCGAGCAGGTTGTCGGCATCGAACTCTCCGAAACCTCCGCCGATTGGGCCCGTCGCAATGCCCTGACCAATGGCATCGAAAACGCCTCTTTCATCGCCGCGTCCGCCGAGAACCTTTTCGCCGGGATCTCTTTCCCATCGCAGGAAACCTCCGTCCTCATCGACCCGCCCCGCAAGGGATGCAGCCAGGATTTTCTCAATCAACTCTTCGCCTTCGGCCCCAGCCGCGTCGTCTACGTCTCCTGCAATCCCGCGACTCAAATGAGGGATCTAAAATCCTTCCTCGAAGAAGGATACAAGATCGAAAGCATCCAGCCCTTCGACCTCTTTCCGCAAACACGACATCTGGAGTGCGTCATCGCGCTGAGTCGATCGGCGACGCCACAATGCGATTCAACCATGACCCCGGAGTGAAAACACTCCCCCGCCCCCTTGGGCCGGTCTTCCATCCACGACGGATACTTCATCGATCATCTCTCAGATTTGACCGACACAGGCGCAGGCACGCTTGAATTTCGAAAGCCTCACGATCGATGGCGGAGGAAAAATTCGTTTTCCCTGGTTCAACTCACTTGCTCCAAATCCTCGATCCATTCCCTGGCGTGATCATTTTCAGGATCGATTTTTAGAACCTCACGGAAAGCATCACAGGCTTCGGCAAAGCGACGCTGGCTGGCGAGGTAGCCTCCGAGGTTGCCATAGGCTTCATCGCGGTCGCATTGATACTTGAGAGCTTCCCGAACGAGATGCTCGGCCTTGGCCGGCTCGCCGCGGTGAAAGGCCATATTCGCGGCCATCACCAGAAGCTCACCACGTGTCGTGTTTGTCTCATGAGCCTGCCGGTAGTATTTTTCAGCCTCTGCTAACTCCCCTTTTTTCTCATGAAGTGTGGCGAGGTTAAAAAGGAGAAGTTCCTTGCTCCCGGCATCCTCGCAAAGCTCCGAGACCCGATGCAAGGTCGATTCCGCCTGCGCAAAGTTTCCAAAGTCGATGAGATCGGTGGCATAAAGCAGAGTTGAGAAGACATTCTCGGAGTCTTCAAGGGTAAGAATTTCCTCGTAAATCACACAAGCGCTCGCGACTTGATCGGCTTCACGTACTTCTTCCAGCGCTTCGTAGAGTTCCTCGATTTCGGACATTGCTGGAGCCTAGTCCTCGTCCACCGTCTCGTCACGCTGGTAAATGGGAAGCTGGCGATACGGAACCGTGAAAGCGAGAGTCATCATGGCGGTGCCATAAACCTGACCCGCCTCGCGGCTATACCAGGAACCATCGTCTTTCTGCTTTTTCAAGTAAGTCTCGTACATCCAATCGGCATACGTTTCCCAATATTTCCCTCCGATCTGGAACATCGCCTGGGCATTGTAGTAGTTGCCGTAAAACTCAAACTGAGCTCCTTCAAGAGCCCGGAAGTTTTGCAAAATGTAATCAGCCGCCTTGATCGTGGAGGGTTTTCCGTGCTCTCCACAGAGTTCGAGACACAGGAGCCCCATTCCGGTGAGCGATTGCTTTTGATTATGAGGACTGGAGTATCCAAAGTGCCCGTTTTTCTCGGAGAAATTCCCGTAAAGATACTTGATGGCGCCCTCGATCGATTTGTCGGGAACATCTGCTCCGTTCAGTTTTGCGGAACGCAGGGCCATGAGAGCCCACCCGCTGCAGGAGGTATCGGAATCGCGCGAGTTGGGGTGATAACGCCAGCCCCCTTGGTGTCGGGAACTCTTCTTCACCGATTGCGCGCGAAGAATGAGAGCCAGGGCCCGGGGCAGGCTTTCGTTGATTTTCTTTTGTCGATCAGGATCAACCATGCCCGAGACCTCGGAAAGAAAGAGGGTCGCGATATTGTGACCATACATGGGGCCACTTCCATACTGTCCGCCGGTATACAGCCCCTCGCGATTTTGACGAGTGATCAGGAAGTCGATGATCTTATTGAGTGAGTTGGCATAAGGGCCCTCGGTGGCCATATGCCCCCGGGACAGGTAGGCCATTCCCGCCAGGGCCGGAATGCCGCATGAGTTTCCGTAACTGCCGGGATAGCTCCCGTCCTTCTCCTGAACCCGGGCAAGATACTGCAAGCCGCGGTCAACCGAGGGATCAACCTTTTTTTTCCACTTGGCAAATACCGTTGGCGAAATTTCCTGGGCCTGTCCGATCGATACCAGGAAAAGACAGAAAAGAAGTGAGGACAGATGTTTCATTGTTTTTTGGAGACTTGCTCGAAATATTTTTTGACCAACCCGCGGTAGTCCTCGGGAATGACGGCGCGGCGGGACCCACTGACATCGGTCTGGAGAGTCGCCTGGATTTTTTCCCAATCCGAGGCGCTGATCCCAAGCTTCGCCAGCTCGGACGGCACCCCTTGGTTTCCTTGATCCTGGCGTATTCCCTCTTTGGTTTCCTCACCGGGTTGACCTCCTTCACCGGGCTGACCCGGTTCATTGGCCTGGGCCATTCCCTCGCCCGGCTTGCCGCCTTGCTTCATGTTGGACCTGGCCTGATTGGCGGCCTGACGCAAGGCTTCGGCGGCTGCTTGTGCACTGGCGGCAGCTTGCTGGGATTCGCCGGCATTGGCAGCCTGCGCACTTTGCTTCAGGGCCTCGGCCATGGCCTCACCGGGAGCCGGAGCAGCGCGGGAATTTTCAGGCTGACTGGCAGCCGCTTCAGCCTGTTGCGCGAGTTGCCTTGAGGCCTGCTCCAAAGACTGCTGGGCTTGGGCAAACTTGCCGGAGGATTCTTGATGCTGTTGGGAAGCTTGCTTTGCCTGACCGGCCTGTTGGGCCTGTGATGCCTGTGCTGCTTTTTGAGCTCCGGCGGCAGCCTGCTGCTGCGCCTGGCTCATGGGATTGCCTTCCACCGGAGCCATGGCCTGAATGTCCTGGGCCAATTCCGCACCTCGCTCGGCTTGCATCTCTTCAAGGGCGGCGAGAGCCTCGCCGGTTCGGCCTTCGGCGAGATCTTGCAGTGCTTGGGCGATCCCTTCCTGTTTCTCCTGCAGCGCGGCTTGGGCTTGCGAAGCTTCGGCCCCCTTTTCCAATTCCCGGGCCGCTTTTTGGGCCGCTTCGGCAGCGGCTTGCGCGTCACCTTCCCGGGCACCTTCCAAAGCAGTTTCAGCCTGGGCCAGAGCTTCGGGAAGATCATTGGCACGGGCCTCCTGACCTTCACGTGCTTCCGCCAATTCCCCCTTCGTCCCTTCAACAACCGCTTCCTGTTCACGGGCGAGGGCCTCTTCCAAAGCATCATTCAAGCTTTGGGCCTGCATGTTTTCCAAGGCAGCCTGTGCTTCCCGGGGATTGCCTTCGGCAAGGGCTTCGAAGGCTTCGGCGAGCGCTTCCTGTTGATTTTGCAATGCTTCCTGGGAAGGTGATTCACCCGCTCCTTTGGCCAACTCTTGGGCCGCTTTTTGGGCCGCTTCGGCAGCGCCCTGGGCATCAGCTTGCTTCGCTTCATCTAAGGCGGCCTGAGCTTGTTCAACGGCCTTTGGAAGATCTTCGGCCCGGGCCTCCTGGCTTTCCCAGGCATCAGCCAATTCTTCCCTGGCTCCTTCGACCAGATCCTCTTGGGCCTCTGCCAGTGCCTTCGCCACCTCATCATGATCGGGAGTCATCCGGGCTTCTTCAAGAGCAGCCTGCGCTTCCCCGGTATTCCCCCCGGCAAGAGCTTCAAAGGCCTCCGCCAGCTTCTCCTGCTTCTTCTCAAGCGCTTTTTGGGATGATGATTCCCCGGCCCCCTTGGCCAATTCGTCAGCCGCATTCCTGGCAGCTTCGGCAGCCTCCCCGGGCTTGTTCTGTCGGGCGTCGTCCAAGGCCTCCTGGGCTTCCGCGACAGCCTTGGGAAGATCTTCGGCCCGGGCTTCCTGATCCTTCCGGGCTTCGGCCAATTCTTCCTTCGCTTGCTGCAGAGCCTTCTTTTGCTCTTCGGCAAGGGCCTGACCAATCTCGCGCGGACTCAGCATTTCCCGAACCTCTTCCAGAGCGTCTTGAGCCTTTTCGGTTTCCCCTTCGGCAAGAGCTTCGAAGGCTCCGGCCAACTTCTCCTGCTTCTCCTGAAGTGCTTTTTGGGATGGTGACTCCCCGGCCCCCTTGGCCAGTTCTTCGGCGGCATTTTGCGCGGCCTCGGCAGCCTCCTCCGGCTTGTTTTGACGAGCCTCATTCATGGCCTCCTGCGCATTCTCGGCAGCGTTGGCGAGATCTTCGGCACGTGCTTCTTTTTCCTGACGGGCTTCCCTGAGTTCCTGATCCGCTTCCCGAACCGCCTTCTCCTGCTCCTTGGCGAGAGCCTGGCCCAGTTCCCGGGGGCTGAGCATCTCCTGGACTTCCTCCAAGGCCGCCCGGGCTTCTTCTTCCTTTCCTTCAGCGAGAGCTTCGAAAGCTTCCGCCAACTTTTTCTGCTTCTTTTGGAGCGCCTTCTGTGAGGGAGCTTCCTCCACGCCTTTGGCAAGTTCTTCAGCAGCCTTCTTTGCAGATTCAGCGGCTTCCCCGGGCTTTGATTGACGGGCTTCATTGGCCGCTTTCTCAGCCTCGGCAACAGCCTTGGGCAGGTCTTCAGCACGGGACTCCTGGTCCCTGCTGGCATCCGCCAACTCCTCGCGAGCCTCGGTCACCGCATCCTGCTGTTCCTTGACGAGGGCATTCTTAAGCTGCTCTCCGCTCATCTGTGGAGTGGGGGGCTCGGCCTGCTCATTCAGATTGGAAAGTTCTTCCTGAGATTTCTTAAGGGCTTCGGCTTCCCTGGAAAGTTCCATCGCTTGCTCGCTCTGGGACTTCATGGCCGCAGCCTTGGCCTCGGGAGACTGTTGCACCTTCTGGCGGATTTGCTCCTGCATCTGACGCTGTTCGTTCTTCCAATCCTGATCAGGTTCGGGGGCTTCGGTTTCCCGCGCTTTTTTTGCAAGTTCCTCCTGCTTCTGGGCCATTTCCTGCAGCTTGGCCAAATCATCCATCTTCGGATGATCCTCTTCAACTTCCTGCCGGAGCTTTTGCAGGTCGGCGATTGCTTCTTCACTTTCGCGAAGGGCATTGTCCACTTCAGACTGCCGCCCTTCCGGGGTATCCTGAAGCGGAGTGTTCTCGACTGATTTTTGGGCTTCCTCAAGCTTGGCGACCGCCTCTTCGACGTCATCACGTCGATGTTCCTGCACACTTTGCTTCATGCGTTCGGTCAGTCCGGCGAGGTCTTTTTGCGTGTCCTTCAGTTTCTCACGGGCTTTGGCGAGATTCTGCTCAGCCCTCTCACTCACTTCTTCCTTGTGAAGTTCGTTCCTGGCCTCCTGCATTTTGTTACGGGCCTCATGGATATCCTGCACCGCCTTCTCGATGGTCTTGTGAAGATCGCTGTCTTGTTTGTTTAATTCCTGCCGAACGAGAGATTCGGCATTTTGATCGAGCTTGATTTCAAGCCACTCGGAATATCCCACACCGGGGCCCTCAAGGCTTTCAGGACGGTTGTCGCTGAGAGCAAGGCGCATCCGAAATTCGCGGGCGCCCTTGTGCTGCGAGACCAGGCTTCCAAGAAAGACCATGGCTTCCCCTTCCCAGAGTTTCCCTTCCCCGCCATCAATGCGCTCAGGCAGGAGCTGGGACAGCGGGGACACTCTTTTCCCATTCACCTCCAGCTCGATCTCAGCCTTGGCGAGTCCGATCTTTTCGAGAACATCATAGGTAATGATGATCTGTTCGTTTGGTTTCACCCGAAACTCCCGTTGCACCGGGGTGAGAATTTTAACCACCGGGGCCGGATCCTCGACAGCGGCCAGCTGAAATTGCGCTCCCTCGAGCACGCGTCCAAGACGATGCGTCACCTTCAGCCTGGCAGTCCCATCAAGCCCGGGCTTGAGCGTTTCGGTCCAAGTCATCGCAGTTCCGGTCGCTGAAGGCATCAGTAAAACTTCGCCAAATTTCTCCGCATCAAAGAGTAACTCGCCACTCTCCAAAGGGGTCTCGAAACGGCCCTGAACAGTGACTTCGGTCCCGGCCAGAGCTTGAACTCCGGCACCCAGTGACATATTTCGATCCGGCCATTCGGTATAAGGAGGATATTTTAAGGTCACCACCGGTTCGAGGAGACGCGGGAGAGGGTAAACTTTCACATCAAACTGATCGCTCTCACTCCCCTCAACCCGGGCCGAATATTTGAATCCTGATTCCGCGGAATGAACCTTGTAGGCGTATGTGTGCGTGTCGCCATCCGACGTCCTTGGCGGGATGGTCTCAGAGAGAATCTCACCGTCCTTCTCGATCACAAATTCCAGCGGTTTCGCAAGCAGGCCGGTGTAAGTCAAATCGATGGTTAGCTCATCCCCTTCCAAAATTTCGATATCCCCGGGTTTAATCTCGAAACGAAATGCTCCGGCATTCCCCAGCTGGGAAAATGGAGACACCGCGCGCGTCAGCAAGCGACCCATCTCGCGTGGCCAAACCGCAACCAATGCGATCAAGGCAACCAAGGCGGATGCCGCGGGCCACATGGAACGACGAATTCTTCTTCCCTTGACCTCTTCACGAGGATCAACTCTCCCCATATCAATGGCGGCTTCTTTCGAAAGCTCCTCAAGAAGTTCCGGTGAAATCCCTTCCGAATGGTCCGAAAGCTCAAGGGCGGTACTAATTCGCTCCTGAACCTCGGGATGGCGATCCTCCAGCCATCGGGCCAGCCGGACCAACGGCAGCTTGCCCGTCAAGGGCCGCAGAATGAATAAGACTCCAGCCACTCCGATCGCGGCCAACCATCCAAAAAAGAGCCCCGCTCGTGCCCAGGAAGGAAGTGGAGCGAGGAAATAATCGAGTGCGACAATCAACAGAAGACCCAACAAAATGACGCTCGCTGTTCGTAAAAGCCCTCGAAACAGCTGGATTCGCCGGATACGATGGCGAAGTGAAACGAGACCGGACTTGATCTCAGGGGGCAGACGACTGGGCATAGCAACGATTACGCCCCGAACCCTCCCTTACTTTCGAGGATAAAATGAGAATTCACCCTCTCGACAGATTGCGCAGACGCCCGATGCTGCCATGCTATTTTAAGATGGGAGAGAATGACTGAAAAATCAAGAAGCACCAAAAGGAGAACGACGGACATCGTGGGAGAGAAAAAGAGGTCAAACAAAGGCTCGCCGCGCTGGAGGAGAGATTGGCCAATGTCGAAATCATCGAGCGTTTCGAAGACCGCCTCGCCGCCCGCGTCAGCAAGCCCCTTGGCAATGATGAAACTTCCGCAAGTGTGACACCCGACAGCCCGCAGGCAGCGGAGCGGGAAGGCTAATTTTTTTGACAACCCGTGCTTGATTTCCAGGTAATAAAAAGGAGTCCCTCCTTGTCATACAAATCCCCCTTGAGAGAATCGCACTCCTCCTGGAAAATCATGTCCAAACTCCCTTTCATTCTTTCCCTGCTCGGACTGCTCTCCCTGCCACTGCCTGCTGAACAGGAAATTTCATTCGACCGGGATATCCAACCCATCCTCTCGGAAAATTGTTACTATTGCCATGGCACCGATCCCGCCCACCGCGAGGGAGATCTCCGCCTTGACCTCCGTGAAGATGCGCTTGATGCCGCAGCCATCGTCCCCGGGAAGCCGGAGAAGTCCGAAATGATGGCACGCATTTACTCAAAGGACGCCGATGACCTCATGCCGCCCCCTGATTCCAAACGAAAACTCACCAGGGAGCAAAAAGAGCTTCTCGAGCGCTGGATCAAGGAAGGGGCCGAATACACCGAGCACTGGGCCTTTACCCTCCTTCCCGCCCCAACCGGCAGGTCAATCGACGACATTGTCGCCACTAAGCTCGCCAAGAAAGAACTCAAACTCAAACCCCGGGCCAAACCACACCTTTTGCTTCGTCGCCTCACCTTCGACCTGACCGGACTTCCTCCTTCATCCGAACAGGTCAAAAATTTTGACCCTAAAAACCCCGGGCCTTTCATTGACGAACTTCTCGCTTCCCCCGCCTACGGAGAACACATGGCTACGCCCTGGCTTGATGTCGCCCGCTACGCCGACAGCTACGGATTCCAGCAGGACCGGGATCGCAGGGTCTGGCCTTATCGCGACTACGTCATCAACGCTTTCAATTCCAACAAACCCTTCGACCGCTTCATTCACGAACAGATCGCCGGGGATCTCTTGCCGGATGCCACCGAGGAAACACGCATCGCCACCGTCTTCTCCCGCCTTCACCAACAAAAGGTCGAAGGCGGCTCCGTCCCCGAGGAATTTCGCGTCGAGTATATCGCCGACCGCGTCCATACCTTTGGCACCACCTTCCTGGGCCTGACCATGGAGTGCTCCCGTTGTCACGATCACAAATACGACCCGACCACGGCCAAGGACTATTACTCCCTCTTCGCCTTCTTCGATGACATCGATGAATCCGGCCTCTATTCCTATTTCAACGCCGACGCCACCCCCACCCCGGCCATCTCTCTGCCAACTCCCGATCAGGAAAAACAACTGGCTCAAAAAAAAGCCGCCATTGCCACGGCTCTCGCGGAGGTCAAAAAAGTGGTCGGGGAGTTCACCCCCAAAACACCTGAACCAAAAGATCCCGCCAGCCTCGCTCCTGACGAGCTCCTCCACCTTTCCTTCGATGAGAAAAAAACGACAGGGCCCAACAAGCCGGTTCCCGGAAAGGTTGGCCGGGCTCTTAAACTCACCGGTGACGATGCCGTCACCACCAAAGTGGGCGACTTTCCCCGCGAGCAACCATTCACCGCTTCGCTGTGGCTCCAGACACCCGACGTTAAGGACCGCGCCGTCGTATTCTCCCGCTCCAAAGCCTGGCACGACGCAGCCTCCCGCGGATACGAACTGCTCCTGCTGGACAACCATCTCCAGTGGTCCCTCATTCACTTCTGGCCCGGCAATGCCATCTCCATCAAAACCAAAAAGGCGGTGAAGCCCGGCGAGTGGGTTCACGTCACCGTCACCAACGATGGCTCTTCCACCGCCGCCGGACTTCAAATCTTCGTCAATGGCAGGCACGCTGAAATTGAGATCGTCCGGGATAAACTCACCCGCCAAATCAAGGGCGGTGGCAATCCTCACATTCATCTTGGCGAGCGCATGCGGGACCGTGGCTTTAAGGATGGCCTCGTCGATGAATTTCAAGTCTTCGGCAGCAAACTTTCCCCCCTTGAGATCCAACGTCTTTTTTCCCCGCCTGTCGGGCCCCAACCTGCGCCCCAAACAACCCTCGAACGGGAGCCCTCCTATCAAGCCGCACTCAACGAACTGAAGGCCCGCCGTGCCGCATACAACCGCCTGCAGGAATCCCTTCCCGAAATCATGGTGATGGCAGAAATGGCCCAACCGAAACAGGCCTATATTCTCGAGCGTGGGTCTTACGACGCACGAGGCAGGAAAGTCGATGCCGCCTTGCCCGCGTTTCTTCCCGATTTTGGGATGAAGGGGAACAATCGCCTCGACCTCGCGAAATGGCTCACCCATCCCAACCATCCCCTCACCACCCGGGTGATCGTCAACCGCTTCTGGCAGTCCATTTTTGGCCGGGGTCTCGTGGGAACCCCGGAAGACTTTGGAATCCAGGGGGAACGACCGGAGTATCGCGAACTTCTCGATGAACTCTCGGCACGTTTCATCGCCTCGGGCTGGGACTCCAAGGCGCTCATAAAAGAGATCGTCTCGTCCAAAGTGTATCAACAGGATTCCTTCGCCAACTCCATTGAATTGGAAAAGGATCCCGGGAACAAACTTCTTGCCCGCGGTCCAAGGTATCGACTCCCTGCCGAACTGATTCGCGACCAGATTCTTGCCGCTTCAGGATTGCTCGTTCGCAAAATCGGCGGTGCCTCCGTTCACCCTTATGACCTCGCCGAGTCCTTCAAGCCCTCCAAGCCGACGATGGGCGAAGGTCTCTACCGCCGCTCTCTTTACACATACTGGAAACGCACCGGCCCTTCACCCGCCATGATGGCCTTTGATGCGGTGAAGCGGGATGTTTGCTCAGCCAAACGCGAAACCACTTCCACCCCCCTTCAGGCCCTGGTCCTCCTCAATGGCCTGCAATTCGTGGAAGCCGCCCGTCACCTTGCCGACACGGCCTCACAAAAACATCCCGGTAATCTCAACGACACCATCAAGGACATGTTTCTTCGTTTCGCCTCTCGCCAACCCGACGAAAGCGAAATGAAGATCCTCTCACAGATCTACAACGAGCAACTGGACCACTTCAAAGCCGACCCCGGGGAGACCAAGAAATTCCTCATGCAAGGCCACACCAAGCCAAAGTCCGTCACTCCCGAACTTGCCGCCCTCAGCACCCTCGCGCAAGCCATCCTCAATCTCCACGAGGTGAACACCAAACAGTAATCGCCATGAACCATCCGACCATGCCCAACCGGCGCGAGATCCTTCGCAATTCAGCTCTCGGCTTCGGGTCACTTGCTCTTGCCGACCTTCTGAACGCGGAGAACTCTCCTCTTCTGAATTCCCCGACCCTGCCGGCCAAGGCGAAGAGGGTCATTTTTCTTTTTCAATCAGGCGGCCCTTCCCAACTCGATCTTTACGATCCCAAGCCCCTCCTGAACCAAAAACATGGCGAGCAACTTCCCGACGAAGTTCGTGGCAATCAACGCCTCTCCTCGATGTCGGGCAACCAGTCGTCGATCCCGCTTGCGGGATCTCCCTTTCAGTTCGCCCGCCACGGACAGGCCGGACATTGGTTCTCGGAAATACTCCCTCACACCGCCAGGATCGCCGACGATCTTTGCATCGTTAAAAACATGTACACCGAGGCCATCAATCACGGTCCGGGTGTCACCTATATCCAAACGGGCTCCCAGCTTGCCGGTCGCCCGTCCATGGGAGCCTGGCTGCAATACGGACTTGGAACCTCAAACAACAACCTCCCGTCCTTCGTCGTTCTCGTCACCAAAAACAAAGGCGGCCAACCCCTCCTCTCCCGCCTCTGGGGCTCGGGATTTCTTCCTTCCGAATATCAGGGAGTGCGCTTCCGCTCGGGAAAGGATCCCGTTCTCTATCTGAGAAATCCCGAGGGTGTTTCGGAAAAATCCCGCCGCATGTTGCTGGATCGACTCGCCGAACTTCACTCGCACCAACATGGTCTCAGTCCGGACGCGGCCATCCAGGATCGGGTCAAACAATACGAGATGGCTTTCAACATGCAGTCAAGCGTGCCCGAGGTTGCCGATCTCAAGGAAGAACCGGAATCAACCTACAACCTTTATGGCAAGGACTCCCGTAATCCGGGGTCCTTCGCGGCCAACTGCCTCATGGCCCGACGACTTGCGGAACGAGGGGTGAAATTCATCCAACTCTATCATCAGGGATGGGATCAGCACGGTGGCCTTAAGGGCGGCATTACCCGTCAGTGCCAGGATACCGACCAGGCTTCGGCCGCGCTCGTGACCGACCTAAAACAACGCGGCATGCTCGATGACACCCTGGTCATTTGGGGAGGCGAATTTGGTCGGACAAACTACTCACAGGGAAAAATCTCAGCCTCCAGCTTCGGCCGCGACCACCACCCGCGATGCTTCTCACTCTGGATGGCGGGAGGCGGAGTCAAACCCGGCATGTCCTTCGGAAAGACCGACGAGTATGGCTACAACATCGTCGATGCCTCCGGCACGCCGATCTCACCGGACAAACACAAATACGACGAGAACGCCGTCCACGTCCACGATCTTCAGGCCACCATTCTGCACCTTCTGGGGATCGACCACACGGCCCTCACCTACAAGTTTCAGGGCCGGCACTTCCGCCTCACCGATGTTCACGGCAAGGTCGTCAAGCCGATCCTCGCTTAGTCCTTCTTTCCTTCTTTTGGAGAAACCTCCACCGCGATCGGAAGGTGGTCGGAGGCCACTTTCTCGTCGATGACCTTGTCTTCGAAAGAAAAAAGTGGAAACCCCTTGGCGAAAAAAAAGTCGATCTCGACCTTTGGATCGACCGAAGACCAGGTATTGGCTCGCTTTTTCCTCAGCATTTCCCATCCATCTTTCTCGAGTAAATTGAGAGAAGTGCTTTTGGGTACGGCATTAAAATCACCCGCCAAAACAAAAGGGTGTTTTTGTCTCTCCAGAAGCCCGATCAAGGCGGAAACCTGTTTCACGCGAATCTCTTCCTTGGTCCAATCGTTGTGGATGCTCACAAAAGAAACCCGCCCCGGCCACCCCGGGGATTTTACAACAATCTCCAAAGCGCACCTTGGCTCGGCTCCGAGCGGAAGTTTATGAACATTGGTCGCCTCAATTGGCAACCGGGAAAGGACAGCCATTCCGTATTCTCCTCCTTGAAAATCCATGAATTTCCCAAAGCGGTGCTCCATCTTTAGAAGCCTGCCAAGCACAGCGGCCTGGTCGACCGAACCGCTTCGTTTGCAATTCTTGTCAACTTCCTGCAGGGCCACCAAATCCGGATTCTCCCGGGCAATGACCCTGGCAATCCGCTCGAGGTCAATCTTCCCGTCCATGCCCTGGCCGTGCTTGATGTTGTAGGCAAACAGCCGGAGAGGTTCACCCGCTTTTGCTGCGAGTATCGTCGAGACAAGAAGCAGGAGGATCCGGGTCAGTCGATTCATCGCTCCCAGAATATCTTCCGGCTCTGTAAAAGCCAGTTTTTGCTTGAGATTGTACGAAGGGCCGGAGGGTGTCCGGCAAATCCCCTACTACCCAAAGTGACTTCGGAAAGTGAAAATTGACGATGAAGAAGAGTCTCTAACCCCTCATCAAATTAGTCGAAATCGCTTTAAAATGCAAAAAAACGATTTTTTCTTAAAAACTGGATTGCCACTTCGCTTCAGAGGTTGAGACTCGCCGCGTTGCTTCCTTTCCGACCAATGCCATCACTTTCCACGACTCCATTAAAACACGTTCCCGAACTTGACCCCGGATTTTTCCCGGCCTCAATTTGGACTCAGGCTTTCCACGAAAAATGTGCCTCCGAAGGTGGCCGTGAAATTCGGATCGCAATTCTCCGGCCCAATGGAAGCGGATATGTCCACCGTGAAACAATTCTCAATTCAGGAGACGAATCCTCCCAAGCTCTGAACTTCCGCATGATTGAAAGGGTGATCAAATTTCTCCTTTGGAGCTGTGGAGGAACCACGGTGATTCTGGAAGATTCCCCTGCCCTTTGCGACGCCCTTTCCGAACACTATCGCGAAGGCGGACCGCGCGCGTTTGATGTCGATTATTCCAATCGCTTTTTTGGTCAAACCCTCGTGATCGCATCCCAGCCTTCCGAAGGCTTTCCAAATCCCACTTTCCCGGACGAAGGAGACTCCGAGATTGGCTTGAAGGGAAACCGCATCGGATTTGACCTTGGAGGTTCCGACCGAAAGTGTGCCGCAGTCATCGATGGCGAGGTTGTTTTCTCCGAGGAGATCACCTGGGATCCCTACTTCCAAAGCGATCCGGCGTATCACCGGGCTGGAATCATCGATAGCATTCGCCGTGCCGCCGAACACCTGCCCGCCGTCGATGCCATCGGCGGGTCCGCTGCCGGAGTTTATGTCGACAGCAAAGTACGCGCCGCCTCCCTGTTCCGCGGGGTTCCCGACGAACTCTTTGCCGATCACGTGGAAAACATTTTCTTTGAAGTGGCCGAAGAATGGAATGTTCCCATTCGTGTCGTCAACGACGGTGATGTCACCGCTCTCGCGGGGGCCATGTCGCTCAAAGACGGCTGCGTCCTTGGCCTCGCCATGGGAACCAGTGCTGCGGCAGGCTATGCCGACGATGCCTCAAGAATCACCTCATGGATCTCGGAACTCGCTTTCGTCCCGGTCGATTTCCAGGAAAACGCCGCGCAGGATGAGTGGTCGGGCGACTTCGGCTGTGCTGTGAATTACTTTAGCCAGCAGGCTGTCTCGCGCCTGATTGAACCAGCCGGACTCGATATTGATCCCTCACTTGGCAAACCTGAAAAACTTGTCGAAGTACAGAAAGCAATGGAAGCGGGAGACGACCGTGCCGCCGCCATCTATCGTACCATTGGCTGCTATCTCGGCTATGCCATTCCCCAGTTCGCGCGCTTCTACGACATTCGACATCTTCTTCTTCTCGGTCGTGTCTTGAGCGGAAAAGGGGGCGACATCATTATCGAAAAAGCGGAAGAAGTCCTCCGCGACGAGTTCCCCGCGCTTGCCAAAAAAATCTCCCTCAGCACACCTGACGAAAAGCTCAAACGTCACGGCCAGGCCATCGCCGCCGCAAGCCTGCCGAAGCTGAAGTAATCAGCCTACTTCTTCCAGGAGGCCACCACTTCCTGCTCATTGCCATTACGATCGGCGTATTTCACGATTCCGTTTTTCAGGCCGTATTCGTGAACTTCCTTGGTCACCTTCACGTCGTAACAACAGTATTCCGCGATGTTCATCATGTGCTCCAAATCACCGGTTTTTTTGTAGGCCTGCCACCACTTGAGCGCATCCAAACCATCGGCAGTTTTGCTGGCGTTCAAGGAAGCCTTCGCCACCGCATCGAGTTTGAGCCGGTGTCCAAGGATCTCCTCAATATCCAGCATCATGTCGCAATTGATCGTCTGACTCTCCAGATCATAGATGGTATAGGCTTGCAGAACCGGATAGTCGAATTGGACATGATTGTATCCAACAACGAGATCGGCCTTGATGAGCTGATTCACAAGATCGGCAACATTTTCTTCGTCAAAAATATGATACTGTCCGGTTTCAGTGGAATACGTCACTCCCACGGACATTCCCATCTTATCCTTATGGGACGAGCCTCCCACATCGCCAAAACTCCGTTGGGTCTCAAGGTCAAAGTAAACAATTCCGGGCACGCCACCGTGTTACGAAATGCCCGGCCCCGGGGCAAGAATCACTTCCCCCGGTTCTTCATATCCTCCTCGATTTGACGCATCGATTCCTCCCACATCGGTTGGATTTCCGGCCACATCACCACGGTCATGAGAACAAACAATCCCACAAAAAGCGCCCAGTAGAGAACAATCCTCCGGCCATTCAGCTCGCTTCCCATCACCCGAAAACCACTGTGCAGGTCCCAGAGCGGGGCCCCTTTCTTCAAGCCAAACCACAGCGTGATGGCGTGACCGAGAAAAAGGAGAATCGGGTGCATCATGCCCATCCCCAGAACCCAGACCCGCAGGGATCGCACCAAGGCATGACTGATTGGTAAAAGCTTCCCTCTCACATTCTCCACCCGCAAGGCCATCAACCACTTTCCGGGCGTGAAACCAAAGGCACTCACCAAGGCCGCTTCCATTAGAATTGCTGGTATCAAGACCGCGATCAGATCCATAGCTGACGGACCTTCGCCCGGAGAGGAATTCATGGGCATCCCGCTCAGTCGAAGAACGGTGACCAGGATGAGTTGGTAGAGAAAAAAATCAAAAACCCGTGCCCCCAATCTCCGCCAGGCTTGAAATGGTGGGATGATGATCGGTATCGGAGGAGGGAGAACCTCCTCCTCCAAAAATTCACCGGACAGAACCCCAACCTCGCAAGCCGACATCCATCCCTCGGCTCCCTCATACCAGACCCGCGTCTCTTGAGACACCTTCCCCACGCGAATCATCTCGCGGACTTCGTAATCCTCGAAAGGTCCCGTTTTTTCTCCGTCCCGGATGATCCACAGCAGCATGTCGTCTAAAGATTTCGAAGTGATTTCGCGGGATCCCGGAAAGCTGCCATCAGCGCAGGAACCAAAGCGGCAAGAGAACAAAGCACCATCGCAACGAGACAGATGAGAACCAGTTGATCCGGAATGACCCGGGCCGGGAGTTCACTCATTCCATGAAATTCCGCCGGGAACGGATCCACCCCGAAGCTACGGATCACCTTCATGATGGCCTCACGGTATTCAATCGCCAGAAGCCCCAATCCCAGCCCCAACAAGGAGCCTCCGACGCCCACAATGATTCCTTGATAAAGAAACACCCTGACAATCTGCGATGGTCGTGCCCCAAGAGCCTTCATCACCCCGATCTCCTGACGTTTTTGAACAGTCACGGTATACATCACCGCCATGATGCTGAAGGCCGAGAGAATGGTAATAAATGAGAGTGTGAAGCTAATCATCAACTTCTCCGTCTTGACCAACTGGAACTGATTCGCATGAGTCACCATCCAACTCTGCACAATCCACTCCTCACCGAGACTCGCCTGTAAAGCCCTCGCTGTTTCCCCGGCATGATAAGGGTCCTCAATCCTAAGCCCGATCGATTCAACCCCGCCCTGCAAGTCTTTCAGCTCCATTCCGATCGAAAGCGGGATAAAGATTCCCGGCCCCTGTGATCGCGGATTGTCCGCATACACCCCTTGAATCCTGAGAGTCTTTGGCACTACGAATTCCTCAATTTGACGGAAACCCTCGTTGTCGGCCTTCTCCAAATCAAGCTCCCGCATTTCCCTCAGTTTCTCCAAAATCTCGTCCCGCCGGCCTTCCACAAAGAAATCAAAGCCTCCTTCCTGCCGGTCCACGTCGTCGAGGAAATCCAGAATTTCAAAAATCATCCTTTTCTCTACCGGACGCATCTCCTTGCCCTCGGTCATCACTCCACCCGTCGGGGTTTCGATCTCTACCGGAACAAGTTCCTGCAAACTGCGGTAAATCTTCAAGATCCCATCCGATGATGCCTTCTCCGCCCCATCGATCTTTTGAAAGAGCACCTTTATTTCTCCCTCAAAAGCTTCAAAAACATCCGGATACAGCTCCCATGCACGTTCTTTTGGCACATTGTAGACCTCCATCACCGCATCCAGATTACTCGCCGCGATCACCCGGATCTCTTCCCCGGGTTGCAGCCCCAACCCCACGGCCAGCGTCGTTGAAATGATGGCGTTCTTGTCTCCCTCAAAGTGGAAGTCTATCTTGCTGGTCGGATAGTCAGGATCAAGCAGCTCGGTCAGGGCCTCGATCTGCTCTTCGTTATCAACATTGATTGCCCGGAAATAGACCGGCTTCTGCCACGACTTGGAATCAAGCAAAACAATCCCTTCCACCAAAGCGTAGGCGCTTTCCACCCCGGGCTCCTTCGCCAATCGCTCCTCCATCTCGGCCCAGTCATAGATCCGGCCGTCCCCCGTATTCGCATAAACCGAAATATGAGGCGAAAAACCCAACAAGGTGTCCTTCAAATTCCTCTCAAAGCCATTGTGAACTGAAAGCACCACGATCAAAACCATCACCCCAAGCGCCACCCCCACAAGTGAGATCAGCGTAATGATCGAGACAAAGGTCCGCAAAGGGTTCAAATACCTCAGGGCAAGGGTCCAACTAAACGACTTCAAGACGGGGGATCTCTAACCCTTCCCATCCCCCGCCGCAACTCCACACTTCACACGTCAGCAACTTCCCTCCAAACTCCCGCCCATGATCAAGTTTCTCCACACCCGCATCCGTGTCTCAAATCCCGCCGCCTCCATCGAATTCTACGAAAAAGTCGGCTTCAAACTGGGTCAGCAAAAAAAATCTCCGCAGGGCAATGAACTTGCCTTCATGCACCTCCCCGGAAACGAACACTTTCTCGAACTCACCTACTCACCCGACTACAAGGTCGAATTCCCCGAAGACCTCATCCACACCTGCGTCGGAGTCCTCAACATCATCAAGTATTGCAGCGACCTCGAAGAACTGGGAATTGAAATCTGGCCCAACGGCTGGCGCGAAAAATTCTCCTCGGGCGAGCGCAAAATGGCCTTCGTCACCGATCCCGACGGTTACGAAGTGGAAATCCTGGAGGTCGACTAAAGTGCACCTCCTCATCGACAATTCCAACACCCGGACCAAGTTTGCCCTCGATGACAAGGGCCGGCTTTCCGAATGGCGGGAGATTATTCCCACAGCCAGCCTGTCCGAAGAAACGCTCACCAAAGCACTTGGCGATCAGCACTTTAGCCACGCCACCCTCTGTTCGGTCGTCCCGCGCGCCGCAGAGCTCATGGTGGATTACCTGCAGATACCCGTTCATCGGATCTCCCACCTATCCGATCTTCCCATCAAGATCGACTATCCCAGCCCCGCTCAAATTGGGGCTGATCGGCTTGCCAATGCCGCCGCGGCCTTTCTTGAATTCTCCGCCCCAGCCATCGTCATCGACTTTGGGACCGCCGTGACCTTCGACGTGGTTTCTGAAAACGGGGCCTATCTTGGCGGCGTCATTGCTCCCGGCACCGCCTCGCTTCGTGACTACCTTCACACCAAAACCGCTCTCCTTCCCGCCATCCAGCTTGAAGAGCCCTCCTCGGCCATTGGCCGCAGCACCGAGGAAGCAATGCAGGTTGGTGCCGTCATCGGCTATCGCGGACTCATTCGAGAAATCCTCAACGCCGTCTGCTCCGAACTCAACGGAGACCCTGCCATCATCGCCACCGGAGGCGATGCCGCCCTCATCAGTGCCGGTCTCGATGCCATTCAGTATCTGGACCAAGACCTGACGATGAAAGGAATTCAAGCCATCGGAAGATCCAATCACAAAATTTCACAATAAAGTTCGTTTCCTGACCGGCCCCATCCCCTAGCCTCCACCAACTTTATGAGCGACGTTCCTTTGGCCATTGGCATTGATTTCGGCGGAACTTCGGTGAAAACCGGAGTCCTTTATCGTGGCAATCTCATCGAAGAAGCCCCCCGAATCGACACCCAGGAGTTTGAGGAAGCCCGCCCGCTGATCGAACGCATCCACGAAACCGTCCGGGACCTCCGGAGCCGCCACCCCCGCATCGAAGCCATTGGCGTCGGAATGCCCGGTTTCGTCGATTTCCCCACCGGTATGGTGCACAACCTCACCAACGTCAAAGGCTGGCAGCGAATCTATCTGAAACGCGAACTCAATGAACTCGCCAACCTCCCTGTCACCGTTGAAAATGACGCCAATTGCATGGCCTACGCCGAGTGGAAGCGCGGCTCCGGCCGTGGCATGAGCCATCTCGTCGCCCTCACCCTCGGCACCGGAGTGGGTGGAGGAATCGTCATCGATAACCGCATGGTCCGGGGCGCCAACTTTGTGGCAGGAGAACTCGGACAAACGTCCATCGACTATCAGGGCCCCGATGGCGCCTATGGCAATCGCGGCTCTCTCGAGGACTACGTCGGTAACCAGCAAATCACCGATATGGCCTTCAAAGCCTATACCGATGCCGGGAAATCGATGGAACGCTCCGATTGCGAGCCCGCCCATCTCACCGCGCTGGCTCTCAAGGGAGATGCCATCGCTCTTGAAATCTGGGATCGCGTCGCCAGAAAACTCTCCACCGCCCTTATGAACTGCTGCTGGCTTCTCAATCCCGAAGCGATCATCATCGGCGGTGGCGTCGCGAAAGCCGGATCCTTGCTTTTCGACCCACTCGAAAAGCACCTCCGCTCCCAGCTCAGCCCCCCCTTCAAGGAAAACCTCCGACTCCTTCCCGCTCGCTTTGGCAATGAAGCAGGCATCGTCGGAGCGGCCACCCTCGCTCTCGAGGAAGCCGGCTTCAACGTCGACGACTAGTCAGGGCCACACCCAAGCATTCAAAATTCCACCTTGGATGTTCAGCCTTCGACGTTCCCCAGTTCCACCCAGCTTCGACACCCCCCGTACTTCTTCGAATACGGAAAAATGATCGGCTCGGGCAGCTTCTCCACCTCCACGTAAGCCACGTGGATGCTCCCTGAAGCCATCCCCTTGCCTTCCCAAAAGAAACGATCACGAATCGTCTCCTCGGTCCAGATGTGTTGATCATTTAAAGCAGCCACTTCATCCCAATCGGTCAAGGTCACGGCTTTGATCACCTTCACCTTCGAAGTGATCGTCACCTCTTCCCCGATCTCCCACTCCGGCTTCGCAACCACATCTGGCACCGTGACAAAATCCCCCTGGGCATGAAACCGCGTCGGGAAAAGCACGAATTCCTCATGCGCAAACGAAAACCCATCCCGTCCCTCGTGAATCCCTCCTTTACGGAGAATCAGCGACTGACGCCCTTCCTCCAGAGCCTGACACACAACATCCCATTCCTTGAAAGCGATCATGGACCCAACAAACTCTAAATCTCAAAATTTTAAATGCTAAAGTCCATTGCCGGAGTCTCTTTCCTGATTTAAAAAAAACGATGGATGAC
>CALFSW010000115.1 GCA_937916505.1 uncultured Verrucomicrobiales bacterium
CCGCGGTGGATGCTGGGGCAGGTGACGACTTCCGAGGTGACACTTGAGAGGTCGTATTTTGCGGTAATTTCCGTGGCGAGCGCCTCGACTCTGGCTTGTAAGGTTGCCTGAATATCTGTGTCCGGGGCGATGGGAAAAGCTGGTCCAAGCCAGCCCATATCAGTTTCGGTGAAGATGGAGGGGCGGTAAACGTGGATGAGCTTGAGTCGGGATTTGTCTTGGGCTGCAAGGGCGGCGGCACGGTGGACGGCTCGATTCGAGTTGTCGGAAAAGTCGACACAAGCAACGATGTCTTCGAAGGGGTGGTCCTGATAGTTTCTGACGAGGAGGACCTCAACCGGGGCCTTGCGGATGCAGCGGGAAGCGAGGGCTCCCACGTGGTGGCCGTCTTCATGCGAGTAGCCACCTGCTCCGAGAACGAGGGTTTCGGCATGGTGCTTGGCGATTTGATCGAGGGTAACTTTGAAGGGGTTGCCGAGGGCAACCTCGGTGGTGATGTCACGACCGGTGCCGATGGTTTCCTGAATGAAGGTTGCCATTTTTTCGTGGGCCAAATTGAGGACTCCCTTTTCAGCTTCGGCGTCCAGGCTCTTGATCTGAGTGAGCAACTCCCTGTCGAGGACATAGAAGCAGACGAGGGGGAGGCTGCGGGCATTGGCCATGCGTGAGGCCGCGAGGAGGGCGTTTTTACTCTGAGCGGAGTAGTCGATGCCGACGAGAATTGTGGGGTTTGAGGACATGGTTGGTGACAGTTTTTTAGCGTGATCGGGGAGATAAGTTTAATCCAGAGAGTAGTGAAAGTCAGCGGGCTTGATGGTAAGGGCGGAGCAGGGGGTGTTGTGAATGAGGCCCTCGGCGGTGGTCCCGAGAAGGAGTTTTTTGAATCCGGTCCGGCCGCGGGTTCCGAGGACGACAAGATCGGCGTCTTCTTCTTCCAAAGCTGCCCGAATACCTTGATGAACACTGAGAGCTGAAATCACCTTCGTTGAGAGATTCTGAAGATTGTATTCCTTGCCAATGCCATATCCCAGTTGCTCAAGCCGAAGTCCGAGGTTTTCTTCGATGTCTGGAATCGGGAGGATTGGAAAAACGGGGCCGAGCCACCCGGTTTCCGAGTCAGCGTAGACCGGGGGCTTGTAGATATGGAGGAGGAGAAGTCCGGCGTCGTCCTGGTTGGCAAGCTCGGCAGCCCGATGAACGGCTCGCCGGGAGGTTTCGGAAAAATCGACGCATGCGACAATGTTTTGAAACGGTTGATCCTGGAAATTGCGGACAAGGAGAACTTCGACCGGTGCCTTGCGAACACAACGGGAGGCAAGGGCTCCTACGTAGTGCGGTTCGTTTGAGGAAAATCCGCGGGAACCGAGGACGAGGGTTTCGGGTTGATGTTCTTCGATTTGTCTTAGGGTTTCATGGAAAGGATGTCCGATGCAAACCACGGATTCGATCTCATGAGCGGTGCCAATAACATCCCGGATGAAAGAGTCCATTTTCTCCTGCGCGAAATTGAGGACGCCTTTTTCGGTGTAGGCTTCCATGTGTTTGAAGTCATTCAAAACGTCCTGATCGAGGACATGAAAACAGACGAGGGAGAGATCGCGTGAGTTTGCCATGCGGGCTGCTTCGCGGAGGGCGTTTTTGCTATGCGGGGAGTAATCGACTCCGACAAGGATGGTCTTTTTTGCGCTCATGGATTCGGTTGGGGTAAGGGGTGTGGATTAGTTTTTGACGGGGACAATCAGAATTGGACATTCGGCATGGCGGATGACTTCGGCTGCGGTGCCTCCCAAGAGATCCGAAACAAGACCTTTCACGCCTTTGCCGGAGCGCCCGATGACAACGAGAGTGCATCCGGTGGTTTGAAAGTGATTGAGAAGGGATTCCGCAGGATCTTCGCTCTCAAGTCGGATCGATTCGATCTCACCATGGTAAAATGAGGAGGCCATGTTGCGGACGTTCAAAAGTTGTCCTTCAAGGATCTCGCGGTATTGCTCCTGCTGCCCGTGATCTTCGGGAAATATCTTCTGATATCTGAGACGAAAAGGATGAAGCCAGGGAGGCCGGCTGGCGTGAATGATTTGTAGCCTGGCATCTTCTCCGCTGATCAGGAGGGCGGCATTTTCGAGAACGGGGGAAGTTGACTTTGAGAAGTCGATGCAGGCTGCGACAAGGGAACGGGTGTTGACGGGAGGGCGGTTGACGAGGAGGACCGGCATGGTTGCAAAGCGGAGACATTTGATGGCGAATTGGCCGGCTTTGCGGGAGTCGTCGGCGTAGTCGTCATCGCCCAGAACAAGGAGGTCGTGACCTTCTTCGTTTGCTTTGGAGACCAGCTCGTGATGGGGGATGCCTTCTGAGATTTGGCAAACGATGTCGTGGTTTCTTCCGCAGACTTCTTCGATAAATCCTTCGAGGCTGGATTTGGCGGCATTGATCATGATCTTGTGTTCGATCATGTAAAAATTGACGAATTCATTGATCTCACCGAGCGGGACGACGTGGCAGGCGGTGATCTTTGCTCCGTTTTCATCGGCGATGCGTTTCGCTTCGCGGAGCGCGTGGCGGGAGGCATCGGTGTAGTTGATGCCGACGAGGATATTGAGATAAGGTTTCATTGCGCCTGAATGGAGACATTGTGTCTGAATGGAGGATTTCCTGGAAGCCCTTTCATACATACGTTCCTGGAAATCCCATCATACATGCAATGCCCTGCTATTGGCGTTATTGACGGTGGAGGGAGAATTGTGTGATTCACCGTGTTTTTTGGAGTGTCCATGGAAGGCGTTTCGTGGTCGGATAGTCCATTCATGAAGAGATTAGGGAAGTCTTGTTTGGTGTGTGCTGTCGTGATGACGGCGGGCGGGCATGAGTTTACGGAGGAAGAGAAGGCCTGGTGGGCGGTGCAGCCGGTTGTCAAAGTCGTGGTGTCGGGGGAAGAGGAAGATGCGGCGGATATTTTTGTGAAGCGGAAGCTTAAGGCGGCCGGGTTGAAGATGGCGGAGCCGGCGAGTGCTGAAGAATTGGTGCGGCGGGTGTATTTTGATTTGCATGGCCTGCCGCCGGCGCCGGAGGAGGTGGGGGATTTTAAGAGGGCTTTTGAGGACGATGAAGATGAGGCGGTGGAGGAATTGCTTGAGCGATTACTCGCGAGTCCGAGATATGGTGAGAGGTGGGGGCAGCATTGGCTGGATGTGGTGCGGTATGCGGATAGTGATGGCTATCGGGCGGATGATTTGCGACCAAGCGCATTTCGATATCGGGACTATGTCATTCGCGCTTTCAACGAGGATAAACCCTATGATGATTTTGTGCGGGAACAATTGGCGGGGGATGAGATCTCGCCCGGCGATCCCGGGAAGGTCTCGGCGACGGGTTTTTTGCGACACGGGGTTTACGAGTGGAACCAGCGGAATGCCGAGATGCAGCGGGAGATCATGATCAACGAGATCACAAATGTGACAGGGGAGGTTTTTTTGGGGATGGGGATTGGCTGCGCACAGTGTCACGACCACAAGTTTGACCCGATTCTGCAGAAGGATTATTTTGCGATGCAGGCTTTTCTTTCATCCGTCTACTGGCCCGATGACCGGTATCATGCGACGGAGGCGGAGAGGACAAAGTACGAAGAGGATCATGGCAAGTGGGAGGAGGCGACGAAGGTGATTCGGGCGGAGATGAAGATGCTGGTGGGGGCGGGTGAGAAGAAAATCTACGATCTCCGGGTGAAGACGTTCCCTCCGGGGGTGCAGGAGATGTTTGGGAAGCCACGGGAAGAACAATCGGCTTACGAGCGTCAAATTTCCTTTTTGGTGGAGCGGCAGGCGGTGCGCGAGGTCAGGACGCTGGCAAAGCCGGAGCAGGTTTTGGATCAGGAGAGTACGGAGAGATTGAGGTATGAGGAATTGGTGGAGGAACTGGCGGGTTTTGATCATTTGAAGCCGAAGCAATTACCGGGAGCTTTTGTGAGCAGTGATACCGGCACCGAGGCGGCGGTAGTGAAGATGAAGGGGAAGGAGGTGGAGCCTGCGTTTTTGGAATTGCTGGGTGGGGAGAAGCCCGTGATCGAAGCGAAGGAGGAGACCACGGGTCGACGTTCGGCTTTGGCCGAGTGGATAGTCAGGGAGGATAACCCGTTCACCGCGAGGGTTATGGCGAATCGGATTTGGCAGCATCATTTTGGAAATGGAATAGCATCCTCGCCCAATGATTTTGGAATCCTTGGAGGAAATCCAACCCATCCGGAGTTGCTGGATTGGCTGGCGGGTGAGCTTGTAAAGGGAGGGTGGAAGATCAAGCGGATGCACAAGATGATCATGATGAGCGCGGCCTATCGTCAGACAGCACGATTCGAGCCAAGCAATGCCCATGTGACGATCGATCCGGGGAACAGTTTGCTTTGGCGATTTCCTCCGGGGAGGTTGAGTGCAGAACAAATTCGGGATGCGATGCTTGCGGTGTCAGGTGAGTTGAGGCATCGCGAGGGAGGAGTGGCACAGGGAAGTGCCGTATCGGTAAGGTCGATTTACCTGAAAAAAATGCGGAACACCCCTGACCGGGTATTGCAGTGTTTTGATAGTCCATCGGGCTTCTCCTCTGAACCGGATCGCCTGCATACCACAACCCCGATGCAGTCGCTGCTGCTGGCAAACAGCGAGTGGCCATTGATGCGGGCCCGGGCGATGGCGAAGCGGGTGTTGGGGAGCCGTGAGATCGTTACGGAGGAAGATGTGGCGAGAGCCTATGAGATGGTTTGGGGGCGAAGGGCTGGGGGAGACGAGGTGGAATTGGCGATGGCTTTCTTGACAAGGCAGAAAGCGAAGACAGGAGACATTTTGAAACAGAAGAAGCCCGGGGAAAGCGGATTGGTGGAATTGGGGGATGGTTTTAAGGGAGCGGAAGGGTTCTTGAAGGATGATACGGTGGGGGGCTTTTCGTTAAAAGCGGGCCGTGCCCTGGAGTTGACGGATGCAAAGCTGGAAGATGATCATTTTACGGTGTCGGCGGTGGCGCGACTTGAAGGGATTCATGCCGACGGGCGGGTGAATACCTTGGTTTCGCAATGGAACGGGAATCAGAAGAGCCCGGGATGGGCGATGGGGGTGACGAGTGCAAAAAGCCGTTATGGGCCCGGGAATTTTATCGTGCAATTGGTGGGGCGCAACAGCGGAGGTGATACGGGGTATGAGGTGGTGGCATCGGGATTGAAAGTGCCCCTGGGGGTTCCGGTGTTTCTGGCGGTGTCGATTGATCCCCAGCCGCAAGGACAGGGCAAGGTGTCGTTTTTCCTGAAGGATTTATCTGATCCGAATCATGCCATGACAATGGCAGAAGTGAGTCACGCGATTGCGGGGGGGATTCTCCCGAAGAGCGATCGGATTCTCGTGGGCGGGCGGAATGGAGGGACGCATTTTTGGAAGGGAGAGGTGGCCAGGGTGAGTGTGGTGCCAAAGGTGGTCAAAGAGAACGAGGTGGCAGGAGTGGAAGGGGCTTTGGTGGATTTGGGGGTTTCGGATTTGAAAAAAATTCCCGACGGGGTGCGGTGGAAAGATGCCAAGAAGGACGTCGGCTCGCCGTCGCACGAGGCGTTTGCTGATTTTTGCCACGCCTTGCTGGGCTCAAATGAATTTCTTTATCTCCACTGATTGAACGATGAGTTGTCACCGAATAGTTTTGCCGAAATCGCGTCGAGATTTTCTCATGAATGCGGGAGCGGGCTTTGGCGGGGTGGTGTTGTCCGCGCTGACCGGGCAGCGGATTTATGGCGCCGGGCCGGGAACAAAAAATCCGGTGGCTGACAAGATTCCCCATCATTTGGGGAAGGCGAAGAATGTCATCTTTTTGTTCATGGAGGGAGGGCCGAGTCATTTGGATCTTTTTGATCCAAAGCCTTTGTTGAACGAGTTGGCGGGGAAGCCGTTGCCGGAAAGTTTTGACCGGCCGGTGACCGCGATGGGGGAGGCGGAATCGCCCTTGCTGGCGTCAAAGAGGAAGTGGAAACAACATGGCGAAAGTGGTCTGTGGATTTCAGACTGGCTGCCAAAACATTCGGCAATTGCGGATGATCTCTGTGTGATTCGGTCGTGTGTTTCGGACGGGATTAATCATGCGGGCGGGGTGTCGCAGATGAACACGGGGTCGGTTTTTGGAGGGCGTCCGTCGCTGGGGGCGTGGGTGAATTTTGGGATGGGCTCGGTGAGTGAAAATTTGCCGGCTTTTGTGGTGATCAAGGACAGCAACTCGATGGTGGTGAACGGAACACGGTGCTGGGGTTCGGGGTTCATGCCCGCAAGTTATCAAGGGGCGCTGTTTGAATCGGGAGCCGAACCGGTGGCCAATTTGAATCTCCCCAAGGGCGTGACGTTGCCACGGCAGAGCGGTAAACTGGAGTTTCTTGATCAATTGAATCAACGACATCTTGCCGGTCGGCAGTCGAATACGGAGTTGGAGGCCCGGATCCGGAGTTATGAGCTGGCGTATCGAATGCAGGCGGAAGCACCGGAGGCGATTGATTTGGAGAGTGAGTCAGCCGGGGTCAAATCGATGTATGGTTTGGATCAGGATCAGACGCGGGTGTTTGGAAGGCAGTGTTTGATGGCGCGTCGTCTCGTGGAGCGCGGGGTGAGATTTGTGCAACTCTATCACGGGGCGGGCAGCAAGTGGGACAGCCACAGCGGGATGGAGAAAAATCACAGCCGGCTTTGTTCGAATGTCGATCAACCCATCGTGGGGTTGATTCAGGATTTGAAGCAACGTGGGTTGCTCGATGAAACGCTGGTGATTTGGGGTGGGGAATTTGGACGCACACCGATGAGCGAAAAGGGAGATGGCAGAGATCATAATCCGACCGGATTTACGATGTGGATGGCCGGGGGAGGAGTGAAGGGGGGGCAAACCATTGGGTCAACAGATGAGCTTGGTCTGCACGCAACGGAAGATAAATTGCACGTCCATGATCTGCATGCGACGGTGCTTGATTTGTTGGGGCTGGATCACACAAAGGTGGTCTACAGGCACAAGGGTCGACCTGAAAGGGTTGATCTAAATGAGGGGAAGAGTGCGGCGGAGACGTTCCTTGGCTAGCGCCGCCGGCTATCACGCGGCGTCTGGATTTTGGCCTGAATTTCAGGTGAGAGTCCGCTGCTGGGGAGCCATTCCCTGGCGGCTTCCGGGTTACGCCTAAAGTAGGCTTGTCCGGCCCGAGTGAGGGTTTGGTTTTTCAATCCGGGGTCGCTGATGTCCTGGGCCCATGCGATCGCAGTCTCCGGATCCTGATAGGCGTATCCGTTTGCGAAACCACTAATGGCCGAGTCACGTTTGGGAGATTGGGGCATGGTGAGCAGGTATTCTCCCGCCGCGACGGGGTCCTTGTCCTCCCAATCACCGAACGCTGAATTGAGTCCGGATTTTTGTCCGTTTCCTTCCGGAAGGTTATCGAGCCAGGTCACTGCGGCCAGAGGTTCCTTTTCCGCCCACTCTTTTCCAACTTCCGTGATTGCCCGGGTGGCGTAATCCTGATCTGCGAATTGTGCGACCCAGGCAGCGGCGGCATTTGGATCTGCCCGAACATAGCGTTCGGCGATCTTGTTCATGGCAGTTCCTTTGAGCGGACCGTCATCAAGGGTTGAAACCCAATCCGAGGCTTCCTGTGTTCCGCCCTCGCGAAGGACCTCATTGGTCACTGTTTCCATCAGGCGGGAGACATCTTTGCGTCCTGCGGCGGCAAGAGAGACGACATAGTTGGTGGCCTCATCCCGGTCACGGTCGGCGAGGCCGGCCACGATTCCGTCTTGCAGCTTTGTTTTTTGATCGGCCAGATTTTCGGGGAGCGCGTTGAGCATCGCGATGGCCCCGGCAGGATCCTGGGCGGCCCATCCGCTGATGAGCGATTGGAGATCGCGTTTTTCGTTGGTGGAGGAGTTGAGGAAGGCTTCCTCACC
>CALFSW010000116.1 GCA_937916505.1 uncultured Verrucomicrobiales bacterium
CGTAAAAGACCGCGGTCTACCTCTTGTGGCAATGAACGCCCTCGACCATGCCACGAAATCCAAACCTGCCCACTCCTCCGGAAAAAAACTTATGGACGTAGCTGACGTCGTCATTGACAACCAATGCCCATCTGGAGATTGCGTGCTCGAAATGGAAGGAATAGACTGGCGTATCGGCCCCACATCGACAGTGACCGGCGCCATGGTCATGAATATGATTCGCTGTGCAACGGCGGAAAAACTCTTAGCCTTAGGGCACGAACCCGTGATGTTGCCCAGTCACCAGTTTATCGGAACACCAACCGCCGATGCCGCGGAGGAGCAGCTTGAACGTTACTACGAGGCCTACCGCAAAAGCCTGGGGCACTTGTTTACATGATCCCAGGCGTTCAATCGGCATTTGAGAATCTACGCCTTCATAGGGACGGCTAGGCCAGGGCGTGATCTGGTAAAATCATCTTACCAGAGGTTGAATATTGGAAGCTTGCTTGGTCTTCGTCAATAGTCAGTTCAACAAACCAACATGCTGTTAACGAAACTGAAAAGAAATTTCATGATGAAGCGGAAAGTGCTGATGTCAGTCGCCAGCGTCCTCTCATCTGCCCTCGCCTTGACAGGCTGCGGGGGAAAAAGCAGCGACAATTCCGGAGACGGAAATTCCGCAAAGCGCGGCACGATCGGCGCCACTTGCATGACCACTTCTAACCCTTTCTTCAAGGTGATCGATGAGAACATGCGCGACGAGGCTGCGAAACATGGCTACGACCTCGTCTATCTCGGTTGCGAGAACGACGTGTCGAAACAGCAGAAGCAGATCAAGGACTTCCTCGTGCAGAAGGTCGCTGCCATCGCCCTCAACCCAGCCGACTCGAAGGCCATCGGCACTTCAGTGAAAGAGGCCAATGACGCCGGCGTTCCGGTTTTCTCCTTTGATGTAAAAGTCCAGGCGCCCGGTGCCGAGGTCGTCTCCCACGTCGGCACCGACAATGCCCAGGGCGGCGAACTCGCCGGCGAAGCGATGATCAAAGCCCTCGGCGAGAGCGGCGGCCGGGTCGTCATCATCGACTATCGCTCGGTCGAATCGTGCACTGAGCGTGTGCGCGGATTCAAGAAAGTCATCGATGCGCACAACGCGGGCCGCGATACCGGCAAGATCGAAATCGTCGCTGAACTGCCCGGCGAAGGCGACCGCGCCAAGGGATTCAAGGCCGCCGAGGACGCGCTGCAGAGCGAGCCCGACCTCGATGGGATCTTCGCGATCAACGACCCGAGCGGGCTCGGAGCCGTCGGAGCCCTGAAGAAAGCCGGCAAGCTGGACCAGGTCACCGTGATCGCGTTCGACGGCATGCCGGCCGGCCTCCAGGCGATCAAGGACGGCGAGATCTACGCCGATCCGATCCAGCACCCAGACAGGATTGGGCGCGAGACCATCCAGGCCATCGTCGCCCACCTCAGCGGCGAAGCCGTAGAGGCGAGCATCGACATCCCGGCCTCCCTCTACACCAAAGAAGACGCCGACAAAGATCCTTCGCTTAAGTAACGTGGCACAAGCATCCCTGCTTGTGGCTCCATCCAAATGAGCCAGCCGTCCTCGCCAAGCGTCCCGCCGCTCCTCGAGATGCGCGGCATTGTCAAAACGTTCCCCGGAGTCCGCGCGCTAGATGGCGTCGATCTAAAACTGCATGCGGGCGAAGTCCTCGCACTGATGGGCGAAAACGGAGCGGGCAAGAGCACCTTGATGAAAGTGCTCAGCGGCGTCCACCAGCCCGACAGTGGCGAGATTCTCGTCGATGGCACTGCCCGCCACTTCTCCCGACCCGCCGAGTCCCAAGCAGCTGGTATCTCAATCATCTACCAGGAGTTGGACCTGATCCCGCAGCTGACCGTAGCCGAAAATCTGTTTCTCGGACGCGAACGCACCCACCGCTTCGGCATCCTCGACAGCCGCGACGAAGCTCGCGAGACGCGTGAACAACTGGACAAGCTCGGCGTCGAACTCAACCCGGCCGCGAAGGTCGAATCCCTTACCGTCGCCGAGCAGCAGTTCGTCGAGATCGCCAAAGCCCTGGCGGTCGACGCGCGCATTGTCGTCATGGACGAGCCGACTGCCGCCCTCAGCCAGCGAGAAGTCGAGCGCCTGTTCGAAATCATCGACGGGCTTAAGGCGCGCGGCATCGGCGTCATCTACATTTCACACCGCATGGAGGAAGTCGACCGCGTTGCCGACCGTGTCACGGTCCTGCGCGACGGGGCTTACATTGGCGAACTCGAAGCCGAGGAGCTCGATCGCGAAGCCATCATCCAGATGATGGTCGGCCGGTCGCTCGATGCGGAGTTTCCGAAGCAGCCGGCCGCGATCGGCGACGTACTCCTCGAGGTGAAGAATCTCCAGCGGGCTCCAAAGGTGGTGAACGTCTCGTTCGAGCTACGCCGTGGTGAAGTGTTGGGGCTGACCGGCCTTATCGGCGCCGGGCGAACCGAGGCCGCACGCCTCATCTTCGGCGCGGATCGCTCCACCGGCGGGGAGATCCGGGTCGCGGGCAAGAAGGTCGATATCCGCTCGCCGCAAGATGCGGTCCGCCACGGGATCTGCCTCCTCCCAGAGGATCGGAAAGGCCAGGGGCTCGTTCTAGGACGGTCTGTGCGCGAGAATTTTGGCCTACCGAATCTGAACCAGCTGCGCCGCGGACCATTCATCGACGAAGCTCTGGAGCGGAAGAAGTTTGCCCAGTTTCATGAGAGCCTGTCGATCCGCGTCCCCTCCTCAGAGACGGCCGCAAGCAGCTTGTCTGGCGGCAATCAACAGAAGATCGTGCTCGCGAAGTGGTTGGAACGTGAGACCGAGATTGTCATCTTCGACGAACCGACCCGCGGGATCGATGTCGGCACCAAAGTGGAGATCTACCAGCTCATGAACCGGCTCGCCGCCGCAGGGAAAGCGATCCTCATGATTAGCTCCGAACTCCCAGAGGTCCTCGGCATGTCTGATCGCATTTTAGTCATGCACGAAGGCGAGATTGCGGGCGAGATTACGGATCCGAGTTCTGCCACGCAGGAGGACATCCTAACCCTCGCCATGCAGCGTGCAGCCTCTTAGAAAAACGTTCGTATGTCCGACCAGAAATCCAAACCCAATAGGCTCGTCGAAATCCTCGGTGGCGAGTACGGGATGCTCGCCGTCCTCCTCGCGCTGTGCGCTCTGTTCACGCTGCTGACGATCGGCAAACAGTCGGCAGAGGGCGAACCGGGAGGCGAACAACTCGCCGCCGAGATCCTGTCCGAGTTCGGATCTGCCGCAATGGTGCTGATCGCTGCACGCGATACCGAAGTCGATCGCGCGTTCGGTGATTCCCTCGAGGAGAAGCTGGAGGCCGCCGGAGCAACGATCGTCGCTCGCGTCCACGGCGGGCCGAGCGACTACCGCGCCAAGCTTGAGGCGCTCGAAACCCCGATCGATGCGATCGCAGTCTCACCACGCTTGCTAAGCATGCCAGTCTTCATCCCGTTCGAGGGCGAGGGCAAGATCGCCAAACGCCTGCTCGCCCCTACCGAACGCACCGGGTCCACATTCCTCAGTGCCGACAACCTGCGCAACATCGCCAGCCAGATCGCCGTCATCGCGATTCTCGCCATCGGCATGACCATGGTCATCATCACCGCCGGCATCGACCTCTCGGTCGGCAGCTTGATCGCGCTCTCGGCGGTTGTCTCAACTTTCCTAATCCAGCGGATGGGCGGCGCGGAGGACGCCGGTACGAGCGCGCTGATCATCGCTTCGATCCTCGGCATCATCGTCTGCGCTGCGGTCGGCAGCTTCACCGGGTGGATGGTGAGCGGCTTCTGCGTACCGCCATTCATCGCCACACTAGCAATGATGCAGGTCGTCCGTGGCGGCGCTTACAAGATCGCCGACAACCAGACGATCAGCGACGTGCCAGCGAGCTACCAGTGGCTCGGCAACGGGCTCACGATGGGCATCCCCAACTGCGTCATCCTCATGGTCGCCCTCTACGTCCTCGCCCATTTCGTCATGAGCAAGACCCGACTCGGGCGCTACATCTACGCCACCGGTGGCAACCCCGAAGCCGCGAGGCTATCCGGCGTCTCGCCGAAGCAGATCAAACTCATCGTCTACACCATCGCCGGTGCACTCGCTGGGCTCGGTGGGGTCGTGCTCGCCTCACAGCTCCAGAGCGGCGCCGGCCGCTACGGCGAAACCTACGAACTCAAGGTCATCGCCGCCGTGGTCGTCGGCGGCACTTCGCTGTTCGGCGGGCGCGGGAAAATCTTCGGCACCCTGATCGGCGCGTTTATCATCGCCGTGATCGAGAACGGCATGAACCTGAAACGCCTAGGCAGCGAGACACAGATGATCGTCCTCGGTACTGTGATCCTGCTGGCAGTTCTGCTCGAGCGCATTCGCAGCGGCGAGTGGAAGTCGGCCACTGGCGGGTAAGTAACTTCTAAGGATCTAACGCTGATCCAATTGCACCTCGCCTTCGCGCAGGCCGCTACGCCAGCCATCCTGCTCAAGCGGTTGTAAGGCTAGGGCGTGATCTGGTAAAATCATCTTACCAGAGGTTGAATATTGGAAGCTTGCTT
>CALFSW010000117.1 GCA_937916505.1 uncultured Verrucomicrobiales bacterium
CGGCGAGTAGCTCGGCGGAGATTTCACCGCTGTGCTCCGGATCACGATGCGCCGATGAATTCTGGGCAGCCGGATCGACCAGGGGGAGATCCTTGACCGCTTTCGCCAGCGTCGACATGGCTGTGGTCGGGGCCGTGAGAACCACCTGCATTTTTCCAATGAGGTCACCCATCTCTTCCTCGAATTCACGAACGAAGGTACGAACCTCGTCCAGTTTCATCGCCATCTTCCAGTTGGCGGCGACAATGGGAATCGGTTTGAGTGCGGCGCCTTTCTTCTCTAGAGGATTGTTGATGCGATTTGGCATGGGATAAATGGCGAAAGAAGATTCTGGGGGATCATGACCCATTAACCTACCCCGTGAGCTCTTAACGATATAGGATGGAACGGGTTGGTTTTTGAATGAAATCGGCGTCAGGGGCTATCTGGCCCGATGTGACTTACGGTAGGTACGATGGGTTGTTTTACTGATAGGGATTCGCTTTTCCGCCCTCCCGCGCCCACCTCACCATCGGCCCGGGGTTGAAGGGGGGCAGCCTTTCTTGGCGTTGCCGCAAAATGTCGAGACGATGCCGCTCTGTAGATTCAAGTGGCGTATGCGGTGATTGCCGATATCACAGATGAACAGGTTTTCACCACTGGCGTCGAACTGGATCGAATGCGGACGACTAAATGTCGCCTTGCCCGCTGACCCATCGTCACCCGAAAATCCTTTTTCTCCGTTGCCAGCCACCGTGTCGAACCACCCGCAACGGGATCTACTTGTTCAAGAAGACCTCACTCTGGACGACCAGATGAACCAGGCCGCGCAGGCGATTTCCGTTCTCCTCCAGCTCCGATACGATCCGGTCGATTTCGCCCCGATCGCCGACCTCGAGCCGACGACCGGTGGCATAGGTCAACATCTTCTCGGTGAGGCAGTGCACCAACTGCGGTTCGCGCTCCAGCAGCATGGCTTTGAACTCGACCAGATCTTTCACCTCGCGTCCGTTCGCAAGGATCGCGGAGGTATCGATCGGCGGCGCCTGCTTGGCTTTTTTGTCGAGCTTCGGATAATTGTCACGCCACCGCCCGATCGGGTCGAAGCTCTCCAGCGCGAAGCCCATGGGATCGATCTTCTGGTGACAACTACTGCACGCTTCCTGGTTGCGGTGGAGTGCCATCTGTTCCTTCAAGGTCTTCGCCCCGCGCAGGTCGGGCGAAAGCGGTTCCACGTCGGGCGGCGGGGGAGGCGGCGGGGTGCCGAGGATGTTCTCGAGAACGTACACGCCACGAACGATCGGTGAGGTATCCACCCCGTTGGCAGTCACGGTCATCACGGCGGGCATTGTCATTAGGCCACCGCGGCGCTGATCCTCTAACTTCACTTTGCGCATGTGCTCGCCCACCACCTTCTGCTTGTAAATCAGCTCGCCGAGCAGGTTGTTCATGAAGGTATAGTCGGAATCGATAAAATCGCGGATCGGCCCGTTGCGCTCCAAGACGTCGCGAAAATACGCATCGACTTGGGGAACAAGGAAGTCCTTCACACGGAAGTAATGTCCAAAGGGTCCCTTCTTATCTGGCTCCATGCGCCCCAGCTCATAGAGCTTCAACCAGCGTTCGGGAAAGTGGCGGACAAAGGCGGCGACTTTCGGATCTTTCAACATCCGTTCGGTCTGACGCTCCAGCTCCACGGCATCCGACAACTTACCGGCGCGGGCGAGCTTCATCAGCGTTTCGTCAGGCATCGATGACCAGAGGAAATAGCTCAGGCGCGAGGCGAGGGCAAAGTCGTCGAGCTTGCCAGGTTCCTGCCGCAGATACACAAAGTCGGGCGAACAGAGAATCGCGGCGTAGGCACCTTTCATCGCCTCCTGGCGCGAATTCCCATCGGCCTCCAGTTTTTCCGCAAGATCAACGAAGGTCTCAACTTCCTCGGGTGCGACCGGTCGCCGGTAGGCACGCTCCGCGAAGGCGTGAAAAAGCTTCTTAAGATCAGCATCCTCAATTGGGCCCGATCCATAAAGAGCCTTGTGACTCCGGGGCGGCCACTCACGACTCACCGGCTCGATGCGGAAGCTGTGCACCCGCAGGGTCGGTCCATGATACCCCTTCCTGAACAAGGCCTCTGCGACCTGCTTCTTGAAGCCCTTCTGCTTCTGGTCGATCTTCGCGTACTCTTCAGGATACCACTGCTCGAGCAGGATGGGCCAGGCGTTGTGACGAAACCAAGGGCCGTTTTCCCAGCCGATCCAGGCACTCCACGGATCGTCGATCCAAGTCTCGAAGGAAAAGGTCCGCTTTTCTCCATCGCCGGGCAGCGTCCAACGGGTGATCCGCTGGTGTCGCGGCCCACGTTGGTGCTCGAAGCGCTGAAGATACAGTCCGATCTCAAACGGTACGTCGGAACTCTGGCGTCCCTGGTGGATGAGGTTTCCTTCCCGCACGGTCCAGTTCCCCCATTTGCCCTCCACCGGATTGTGGGCGGAGACCTCAACCGTGATTCGGTACGGCGCCGGCCGACGCATCCCCCCCTGATACTTGTCCGGCCCGATCCGGTTGTAGCGATCCCAGCGCTGAAACACCTCATCATAGGGATCGCCATTCGCGCGCTGGTACTTGCCGAGGCTATCGCCGTGCAGCGACTTCACGCAGATGGGTGCGGTGAAGGTTTCCGCCTCGAAAGGTTTTTCGGGCTTGTCATGCGTGGCCATCTCGATGGTCTCCTCTGCGGCGCCGATCAGCATCTTCAGCAGGAAGTCGGACATTACCAATTGCTGGCCGATGTTGTCGAAACCCTCCGCCTCCTCGTCGTCCTGAAAACTCCGCGTCGGTTCGATGGTCTTCTGCGCGGTGATGCCGTTGCCGTTGAAGTCGTAGAGCCCGGAAACTACGGTGGGATCAAAATCCGGATGGTTGATGTAAAACAGGTCACGCAGCGTGTTGCGGATCTCGAACTTGTTCAGCCGCCGGATCACCGCCTGACCCGCAGTGCTTTTCCGCGCCGCGTAGGCTTGCTGGAGCGCTGGTGTCAGCGCCTCGATTAATTTCGCGGTCTCCTTGAAGGGCGGTTGTGGTTTCTTCTTCGGCGGCATCTCGCCCAGGTTGAGCTGATCCAAAATTCCCTGCCAGATCTCAAGTGTTTCCAGGTCGGATAGATCGGTCCCGAGGGTATCGAAGCGGTAGTCGCCCTTTTGTTTCTCGGCGCCGTGACATTCGAAACAGTACTGCTTGAGGAATGGCTGGTGGGATGTCAGCGAGGAATCCGCATGCGCCAGTCCACCGCAAGCAAGCAGCCCCGTCAGTAACCAGAGTGTCGTTCGTCGCATCATAATTAACCTACCTTCTTTCGCCGGCCGGACGAACTGGCGCATTGGGCGAAAAGTCTAACGCTCGCAGAAAAATACCTTCGGGCGATCGGGCGAGAATTTTTCCGTCGCTTTCGGACTTCCGCCTCGCTTCCTGCCACTCGGGATCTGCTCCGAAGGCTTTCCAGTTTTCGTCCGCCTGCATCCGGTTGGTGTGATGAATGAGGTAGATGAGCGTGTTTGCTGAATCTGGTGGGTCGAATGGCGTCCAGTAGCCGACGTTCTTCATGCCATGCTGATTGAAGAGCGCCGCAGTGTGATTCTGAAAACGCTGGTTGAGGTGAGCGAGTTTGTCCGGATTCGTGACATAGGTGCGGAGTTCGAACACCCCACCTCGCTGGTCGATCGCGTCGTGGACCCGGACCGAGTATTCGGTCTCTTTCATAAAGATGCTGGTCGGTTTTTGCGCAAGCAGCCCCTGAAACTCCGGTTGGTCGAGCACGGTATTCCATTCACGGTCGTTGTTGAACCGAGTCCAGTTCTCATAGGCGGCATACCGCGATGGATGTTTCAAAATGTAGATGAGGCGGCGACGTTTCTTCGCTGGTCCCTCGGTGGGCATCCAATAGCCGATCGCTTCCAGCCCATGCTTTCTGAAAATGCGGTCGGTGTGCTCGCGAAACCGTTTCACCAGATGTTGCAGACGATTTTCGTTGGCGGAATAGATCCGCAATTCGTAGACCGGTCCCTCCAGCAGACGCTGGGCTGGTTTTGGTTCCGGCTCGGGTGGCAGGGCATCGCGAGCAAGCTCTGAGCCCAGGACCACCGACTCAGGAGCGCGGAAGATCCACGCCATGTCGTCGGAGATTTTGAAACTGGCATCATGACCCGCGATGTAGATTTGGTCATCGCCGAAGGGTGATTTGCAAAACGTGCGCGGCGAAACCAGCAATTGTTTGCCGACCTCATAGCGATTGTTTACCTCGAGCACACGATAGCTCCGGTCAGCCCGCCGCACGGCATAGGGCGCTCCGGCATAGAGGGCGCTGCCCTTCCAGCGGAGATGGTTTTTCGAGCCGCGAATATTTCCTTGGAAGCCGATGATATGCACGGTCTCCCCCGTCGCGGGGTCAGTGAATGGATAGATCATGTTGTGCGCGCCGAGCGTGTAGGTGACTTCGACTCCCAGGTATTCCCTCATCAGATCAATGATCCGCACTTCGTCATGCAGCGTGTAGCCGCCCTTGCCATCGGGATCGAGTCGCTTGACTTCGCTGGCAGAACCCTCGCCCGGTGCCCAGATGAAGAGTAGCGAATCACCCGCGCCATTCGGGTTGGGGACACTTGTCAGGCCGCGAATTCCACCGACATCGGTATCGGTGTCCTCGAACAGTTCGAAGATCTCGCGGAAGCGTGGCCGCTCGCCATCGATGCGCTGGTAGATTGAATCGCCTTCGGAGAAGAATAGCGAACCGTTGGCCTGAATGATGCCCAGGGGGCGTGTCCGGAAGCTGCCGTCGGTGAGGAACGGATGCTCGAGGTTGCGGTCCCAACGTATCCGGCCGGCGGCTGAGGAATCGTAGACCCCGGAGATGATTCCGGGATTGCCTAGCGACATAAAGATCCGCTCCGCGCCGGTCACCTTGTCGCGATACACCTCCATGTCACGCGGCACCCAGCGCACCCCGCCGGCACTCGAACCGTGCCTGACCAAGGTATGCGTCCACTTTCCGGTTGCGTCGTCGCGCACCCATGCAGAAACGGCTCCGCCGCGCTCGAAGTTCGCGCCCGCCGCCATCACCAGCAGGGTCTCGGGTTGGTCCAGTAATCTCCCTTTCGCATCTCGGGTGAAGGTGACCGATTTGAGGATATTGCCCTTCATGTATTCGAGGCCGAGACCGTCGTTCGACTTGCCCATGTCCAAGTCGACCTGCCATTGCGCCTCCGCGGCATCGAGTCGCAATACCTGCGCCGATTGTCGCCGTCCCTCCGTTGGGATCACCCAACGCGCATCGACCCAGTAGCCGTTGGATGCGAAGAGCATGCCTTTGTGTGAGGCGAGGTGCATCATCTCCGAACCTCCCGCCCAGGCCCCGTTGGCGTCTGGGTAACCGGCATCATAACTTTGAACCCAGCGCGCATCTGGCTCGGGTTCGGCCGCCCCGGATATAAGCACCTGTGAAAGTATCCCTGCGGCAATCGTCACTGCAATGAGCAGAGTATGTAGCCTTGATTTTCTTTTCTGAAATCGTGTCATTGCTGGTTCGAAGGGATTGTTACGCTGCCTCTTCAAGAAGAGTATCGAATCATACTCACGCCCACTCGAGTCCGGTGAGCGTTCCGGTGCTGGTGCCGAAATGGTCCACCTCCAAGCCGAAATTCTGCAGCATCGACAGCAGCAGGTTGCACGCTTTCACGCGGTCGGTTTTCCCCTCGGGCATTGCGCGGTGCTCGCCCAGCCTAAATCCGCCACCGGCGAGGACCAGCGGCATGTTCTTGCAGGAATGAGTTCCCGTCGCCATGCCGCAGCCGAACAGGATCATCGTGTGATCGAACAGCGTGCCGCCGTTGATGGTGTCTTGTTTCGCCTTCAACAGCTCGATGAGGTAAGCCATCTGCGCGATCTGATTTCGCTCGATGAGCTTGAGCGCCCCGGTCTTCTCCGGAAGTTCGCCATGATGCGAAAATCCGTGGTAGCCGCCCTGCAATCCGAAGTCGCCGTTGGCAAACCCGCTGGAGAGCGTCATGACGCGGGTGGAATCGGTCTCGATCGCCAGCGCCATCAGCTCCATCATGATCTTCATCTCATCCGCGGTCTGCGGAGCGGGACGCGGCTCCGCCATCTCAGTTTTCGGCTTGGGCCGGTCAAGCCAGGGATGCTGCTGATCGATTTTCTTTTCCAGGCCGCGCACGGAATCGAGATACTCGGCAAATTTCTGCTGGTCCTGCTTCCCCAGCTCCCGGTTCACCGCCTTGGCTTTGTCCAGCACGGC
>CALFSW010000118.1 GCA_937916505.1 uncultured Verrucomicrobiales bacterium
AGTTTAATTCATTATCGTTCAGTCAGTTAGGTGAAAAGTTGACGCGAATGGGTGGTATACAGACGGTATCGCAATTGATCTTGTCCAGAAATGGTATGGGTCGGGACCCGAAATCGGGTGGGATTATAGCAATAAAACGGATACGTTCCACTTGAGGATTTACGATGATGGGGAAAATTTGTCGTTTTACTTCAAGCAGGAGTATGAAGTGGCGCCGGAAGTGTTTGCCAGCAGTGAATACGGTCCGAAGAAGGTGCGGGATGGTGGCAATGGTTCGGTCATTCAATCTGAAGCGGAACTGGTGCTCGCGGAGTTGAACCGACTGTGGGCGAAGGACTGGGAAGGTCGGTGGAGTTTTCCCACTACAGGGTGGTGTCTGACGTTCACCCCGCCCTCCTCACGGCCGGATTCCAACAGCAGGCCGGCGATCAGCCCGCAGGGGAAGATGGTGTGGATCGAGGGAGGTTCCTTCACGATGGGGAGCCCGCTTTCTGAGGTTGACCGTAAATCTAACGAAGGCCCGCAGACATCGGTGACGATTAGCGGGGGTTTCTGGATGGGGATTTACGAGGTGACGCAAGCTGAATACCAAGCGGTGATCGGGAGCAACCCGAGTGTTTTCACCGGAGATGTGAACCGGCCGGTGGACCACGTGAATTGGAACGCTGCGATGGTCTACTGTGCGGCGCTGACGACGAGTGAGCGGGCTGCAGGGCGCTGTCCGGCGGACTGGGCATATCGTCTGCCAACGGAGGCGGAGTGGGAGTATGCCTGCCGGGCGGGGACTACGACGCGCTTCAGCCATGGGGATGATCGGGGTGACTCAAACTTGGGGAATTATGCATGGTATTCGCGTAATAGTAGCAGCACGACGCACCCGGTGGGCGAGAAAGCGCCAAATGCCTGGGGACTGTATGATATGCATGGTAATATTTGGGAATGGTGCCAGGACTCATGGGACGGGAGTGCCAACTACCCCGGAGGCAGCACGATTGACCCGCTGGTGACAACAGGCTCCTTCCGCGTGCTGCGCGGCGGCGCCTGGAGCAGCTTCGCCGGCGGTGCGGGCTGTGCCTACCGCGGCTACGGCGAGCGGGGCTTCGCCATCAGCGGCTACGGCGGCTTCCGTGCTGTTCTGGCCCCGGTTCAGCCGTGAGCAGAATGGTTAGCTGCGGAGCGCAGGAGAGAAGCAATGGAGGAAGAACAGAAGGCCGGGGAGCGGTGAAAAAAATTCTGAATTCCAAGCACGGGCCAAGGCCCGGACATGCAACTGAAAATACTCATCATCCCGATCAAGAACATCAGCGAGGCGGAAGCCGGGATGAATTGTCTGGGGATGGTGTTCCTCCTGGAAGGGCATTTACTCGCAGGGAGCGGTGAGGGGTGCGTTTCGAGCTATTGGTGGCGGCAACTGGGTCAACGACCCTGCCTCCCTGCGTTCTGCCGCACAATGGGGTGGGAGGATGCGGTATGATCGTTGATGAACAGTGGGTTATGGCGGGTGTGGAAATTTTTTTTCAAAAAAACCCTCCCGGGTGGCCGTTTTGCCGATCGAAATTCGCATGTATAGGTGATGAGCTTCCCAGCGCAGATACTCATGCGGCAACAAATCCCTGTCCCCCCCGCAGTGAAACAAATCCGAAAAATACGCAAAGTTGTTCCGAAAAGTAGAATAGAGATTTCAGAGATCCTGAGAGCTTTCTTCGGAATATCTCCTCAAAGAATAGAAAGAGATTTTGACGCTCTTGAGTCAAAGGTGAGTCAGTTCAGGTCACTCGAAAGAGAATTTGAACCGGGCCCATGCCCGACTGCGAGAGACTTGGCGGAAACAATTCATCGTCATTTTCTTCTAGGAAAAAAGGTCACTATAAGATCCCAATTGCCTCCTGATTTGATTCTGTTTTCGGCCACTGTGTCGGCTCACCGGATTGCCGAACTCTCCTGCAGTGTCGCAACGGGTAAGGGGCGGCTTTCCGAATTGGCCGGACTTTTTGAGATCCTCGAAAAATCGGGCGAACTTGACGGCAAGGCCCCGGATGTCTTGTTAAGCAATGAGCTTCTTGAACAAATCCACGATTCGGTGTTTCTCGAGATCCTGCGCCGTTACGATCTGAACGAGTATGGGAGAATCTTCGAAGAAGATCGCTCTCTCTATGAAATGCGATTCGAGGCTGGGCGTCGTCTGGTTGATGGCGGCTTGGATCGGTCTCAGTCCGGTGCGGGCGGGGGCTCTGCAAGGCTTTGAATTTCCCGCATGGCCATACGATGAGGTGTCGGTGGGGAAGGGGAAGAATCTAATAGCCACCGGCCTGGCCATCTTTACGGCTCTCGGAGGCACCTTGGTAGGTCTTGTTTTTGGAATCGCGAAGGATGGCCTGATACCCTCCAAATCCGCCGTTTCCGGACCGAATGTCGTGGCCAAGGTTTTTGAGGGCGCGGATTGTGTCCCACGAGAGGCCGCTTTCAAGTTCGACCCAGCCGCCATCGGTCATCACCTTCCCGGTGGGCTGGGAGGAGCCGAGGTGTTGCCAACGGGCGGCATCACCGGCCTCCTGTACGTTCATGCCAAAGTCGATCATGTTGACGAGAATTTGCACGTGTCCCTGGGGTTGCATGCCGCCGCCCATCACGCCGAAGCTCAGCCACGGGCCGGAGTCTTTCATGACAAAGGCGGGGATGATGGTGTGGAAGGGTCGCTTTCCCGGTGCGTAGCAATTTGCGTGGTCTTTTTCGAGCGAGAAGAGCTGGCCGCGATCCTGAAAGACGAAGCCCAGCCCGGGCACCACGACGCCGGATCCCATGCCGCGATAGTTGCTCTGGATGAGCGAGACGATGTTGCCATCGGAATCAGCAGTGGTGAGGTAAATGGTATCTCCCGAGTTGAGTTCGGCCTTTCCGGCCATGAGGCGGCGCGAAGCGCGGGTGGGATCGATCAGTTTGTTGCGCTCGGCGGCATAGCCGGCGGAGAGGAGCCGGGTGAGTGGAACTTTGGTAAATTCGGGGTCAGCGTAGAATTTGGCGCGGTCTTCATAGACGAGCTTTTTGGTCTCCACCATGAGGTGAAGCAGCTCGGGTGAATTGCGGCCCATCGCTTTCAAATCGTGGCTTTCGAGCATTTTGAGCATTTGCAAAGCCGCGATGCCCTGACCGTTTGGCGGGAGTTCGTAAACGTCATAACCGCGGTAGTTGATTGAAACCGGCGTGACCCATTCTGAGCGATGTGCAGCGAGGTCGGTGGCATCGAGAAAGCCGTCGTTTGCGGTGAAGAATTCCGCAATTTCGCTCGCAATTTCTCCGCGATAAAAGCTCTCAAATCCTTCCCTGGCAAGCCGACGATAGGTGCGGGCGAGGTCGGGGTTCTTGAAAATTTCGCCGACTTCGGGCGCACGGCCATTGATTGAAAAAGTCTCGAGAAACGCTCCGGGCTGGTCCTTTAAAACCGGAACCGAGCGACCCCATCCCCGCGCGATGACTTCGCTGAGCGGAAAGCCGTCTTCAGCATAGGAAATGGCCGGGGCGAGAACCCTGGCGATGGGGAGTTTGCCAAACTTTTTGTGAAGCTCGGACCAGCCATCGACTGCCCCGGGGACGGAAATCGGAAGCATGCCAAGAGCGGGAATGTCTTTGCGGTCCAGTGTTTCAAGTTCGGCGAGGAGTTGGTCGTAGCTGAGGTTTTTTGGTGAGCGGCCGCTGGCGTTGAGGCCGTGGAGCGACTTTGATTGGGCGTCCCAGACGAGGGCAAAGAGGTCGCCGCCAATTCCGCAACCAGTCGGCTCCATGAGCCCCAGGGCGGCATTTGCGGCGATGGCGGCATCGACTGCGGAGCCGCCGTCGCGAAGGATTTTCAAGCCAACTTGCGTGGCGAGTGGCTGGCTCGTCGCGACCATGCCGTGCTGTGCGATGACGGGCGAGCGGGTGGCGAAGGGATGTCCGGTCAAGCGATCCATTTGGGCCATGCCGGGGGTTGCAAACAGCCAGATCAAGCTCAGGCAAGCAGAGGAGAGGGAGAGAGTTTTCAAGAGTCGGGGTTGGGGTGAGGCCTGATCCACCACGGCGGTTAAAAACCGATGGCGGGATGGAATGGTGCCTTGATAGCGGGAACTTAGTCGAAGGTGGGGGAACAAGGCAAACCCCACCCGCAACCACGTCAAGATTCTCCATTCATCAATCGGGCGATGATGTTGTGGAGCACCGTTCCGGAGACATCGGTCAGGCGGTGATCACGGCCTCCGGTTCCGACCAGGGTTCGTCCAAATTCACCCGCCCAGACGATGAGGGTTTCATCGAGGAGCCCGCGCTGTTTTAGATCCGCGAGCAGGCCGGCGATGGGCTTATCGGTTTCGGTGCAAAGCTTCCGGTGCCGTTTGTCGTTGTCGCCGTGGGTGTCCCAATTGGAATGGTAGAGTTTCTTTGTGGATTCGCTTGCCCCGGAAGTGGCGATCACTGCGGGCGCATGGGCCTGCATTCGGTAAGCCAATTCGTAGGCTTCGATGCGGGCGGCGAGTTCGGAGTTGGGCGGCAGGGCCTCGAGGTGGCGGGAATTGAATCTGGCGAGAAGGTCGAGTTGCTTTCGCTGGGTTTCGCGGCTGGCGCCCCCCGATGGATTGAGGTTGGCCACCGGATTGCCCGAGGTATTGTTCGAATCTGTGGTGGTGACACCGCGCCCACTGGATGGTCTGTCCGAGGAAGGCCATCGAGGTTGTCGCGACGATGTCGTCGAGGGTATCATAGCGGGCGACTTCGGCATCGGCCGCGATGGTATCAAGAGTCGATCCAGTCAAATTTCATGGTTATGTCACAATGAAATAAAAATGATTAATCTTTTTCCGGATTGGGTCTTCCTCCCTTGCTCTATCGCCTTCCTTGCGAAACAATAGTCGGCCATGTCTCTCCAAGAACCATCTCCTTCTGCTACGACCCACCCCATTCCCCAGGAAGCATTCGACTGGTATGACGAATACGCTCATGGCGTGATCGATCGCCGAACCTTTATGGCGCGATTGGGCACGCTGACCACCGCGACCCTGACGATGGGGATGCTCCTGCCGGTGCTCATGCCGGACTACGAGGCCGCCGAGCAGGTTTCCTTTAATGATGAGTCGATCAAGGCCAGCTATCTCACCTTTCCCTCACCGAAGGGTCACGGGGAAGGGCGGGGTTATTTCGTCACTCCTGTTCCTTTGGAAGGAAAGGCGCCGGTGGTGCTGGTCATTCACGAGAACCGCGGGCTCAACCCCTACATCAAGGATGTGGCCCGGCGTCTCGCGAAGGCCGGGTTTATCGCCTTTGCTCCCGATGCCCTTCATCCGGCCGGAGGTTATCCCGGCAACGATGACGAGGGCCGGGCGATGCAGGGGAAATTGGATCGGGCAAAAATCGAGCAGGACTTCATCGCCGCTGCCGAATTTCTCAAAGCCCATGAGCTGAGCAGCGGCAAGCTCGGGGCGGTGGGCTTTTGTTTCGGCGGCTACATCGTCAACATGCTGGCTGCGACACTCCCTGAAAGTCTGAATGCGGGAGTTCCTTTTTACGGGACCCCGGCGGCCAAGGAACTCCGTAAAAACGTCAAGGGACAGCTTCTCGTTCAACTCGCCGAACTGGACAAGCGCGTGAATGGAAGCTGGCCTGAATATGAGGCTGACTTGAAGGCGAATGGCGCGAACTACACCATGCATCTCTATTCCAAGGCAAATCACGGGTTCCATAACGATTCGACCGGGCGTTATGATGAGGAGAACGCCGAACTCGCCTGGAAGAGAACCCTCGCGTTCTTCAAATCGAATCTTTCCTAGAAAGACGACGGACGCTTGTCTTCTGAAGTGGGAAGGTCTTTCGGGGTGTGAGGAATCTAGTCGTCTTCATCATCGATGTCCCGGCGGTAGGCGGTGATTTCGCCGTCGCCGTGATAGATGAGGAGGATGGCGTCCTCTGAGGCGACGGCCCTGAAGAGGTTCATCATGAGGACCTCCTGACCGGGCCAGGGGTAGACGAAAAAGAGGTCGACCTCGTGGGGGTCGAGTCCGTCGTAAATGGGGGTGGTGTCGATCGATTCTCCCCGCGAGGTGGTGGCTTCGGGGGCGAGGAGATCCTTTCCGCCGACGCCTTCGCATTCTTCGTAGCCTTCGGGGAGGTAGCTGGTGCAGAGAATTTCGACCGTGATTTTTAGATCGTCGGCGAGTTGGGTGGCGAGGTCGGCGAGTCCGGGTTCGATCTCGATGCCGTAGGCCTCGTAGCCGATGAGGGAGGCCATGCAGGTGGCGACGCCAAATCCACAACCCCATTCGCAGAAGACTTCGCCGAGGATGTGGCCGTCCTCCTTAAGGGAGACCATGGCAGCGTAGACGACGGCGGGATCGCTGGGGAGGTAGCGCGGATAGCGGCGGCCGAGGCCTGCGTCAAAGAAGTCGTCGCAGCGACGGTCGGCCTCGGCAAGCATCGTGGAGATATCCTGCGGAATAGTGTCGGGCTTGAGGCGGAGGGTGAGTTGTTCGAGAGGCACGGCGATGGGTGGATTGAGTTGAGGGCAACGCCGTCGCGCCACTGAACATTTCCCCGGCCAGGAGGTCCATGAGTTTCTCGATCTTTGTGGACTTGAGTTTGTTGATTTTGGTGAGGACGGGGCCGAAAGGGGATCCCGGTCTGAGCGAACATTGATTGACTGCTACCGGGTTTTGGATCGACTGAGGAAGGGGCGGGAGTTGACGATCTGGAGGATGAGGTCGCGGGTCGAGTAGTTGTTTTTTTGAAGGTGGGCGACGATCTGGTTAATGGTGACTTCGTCGTAGTATTCGAGGCCGCGGCCGGTGGCGTAGCTGATGAGCTTGCGGGTCATGTTGGCGGCGAATTTATCCTTGCCGGCCATGAGGAGGGTTTTGAGTTCTTGCGGGGTGTCGAAGGTGATGTCGCCGGGGAGGGTGGCGGAGGAGTCGATGGGTTTTCCGTTGGCGTCCTTGGTGCGCCAGCGGCCGATGGCGTCGAAGTTTTCGAGTCCGAAGCCAAGAGGGTCGATGCGGGCATGGCAGCTGGCGCATTGTTTGGCTTTGCGGTGGCGGTCGAGTTGCTGGCGGAAGGTGAGGCCCTCGGCCTTGGTGTCGTCGGCGGGGAGGTCGCCGGCGTCGGGTGGGGGTGGGGGCGCGGGGTCGCCGAGCATGGCGTCGAGGATCCAGACGCCGCGATGAACGGGGCTGGTGCGGAGGGGAAGGGAGGTGGAGGTGAGAATGCTGCCCATGCCGAGGACGCCGCCACGGTTTTTGTTTTGAAGGGAGACTTTGCGAAGTTGGCTTCCGGTGACGGATTCTTTGAGGCCGTAGTGTCGGGCGAGGGTGGCATTGGCGAAGGTGTAGTCGCTGTCGATGAGATCGGTGAGGGGGCGGTTTTGGCGGATGAGATGGTTGAAGAACTCAATGCTTTCGAAATACATGGAGCGGCGGAGTTCGGGAGTGAAGGTGGGAAAGCGTTTGGGGTCGGGGTCGGCTTGCTCGATCATTTTGTCGAACTCGAGCCATCGTCCGGCGAAGTGTCGGGCGAGGGCGTTGAACTTCGGGCTGGCGATCATGCGGAAGGTTTGTGCCCGGAGGACCTTGGGATCGCGAAGCCTGCCTTCGTCGGCGAGTTTGAAGAGTTCGCGATCGGGCATGGAGGACCAGAGGAAGTAGGAAAGGCGGGTGGCGATTTCAAAATCGTTGAGCGGCCATTCGTCTTTACCGGCTTCATCGTGCTCGGCGCGGAAGAGGAAGCGGGGATTGATGAGGAGGGCGGTGAGGGGGGCGCGGAGGGATTGTTCGAAGTCTTTGCCGGCCTGTTGGCCTTTGGCGAAGGCGTTGAGAAGAGGGGCGAGGTCTTCGGCGTTGACGCGGCGGCGATAGGCGAGGGTGGCGTGGTAGGTGAGGACTTTTTCGGCGGTGGCTTTGGCCTCCTGCGGAGACCCGGGGATGGAAAAGATGGCTTTGCTTTTGAGAGAGGGGTCGGCGTAAACGGCGGAGACGACCTTCTTGGCGGCGGCGAGGTATTTTTCGAGGAGGGTCGGGGTGGAGAAAAGGGCGTCGGCCATGTTGTCGAAGCCTTCGCCGCCCGCGCCATCGGCGGGGAAGTCTTTTGAGGGGTCGAATTTGACGCCGAAGAGGTCGCGGACGGTGTAGTGGTATTCGTTGCGGTTGAGGCGGCGGAGGGTGACGCGGCCGGCGCGTTGGGGAACGTTGCCGGATTTGACGCGGTCGACCACTTTTGAGAGCTCTTTCACCAGGGTTTGGCGCTCGGCATCGGTGGGGAGAACGTCCTCATCGTCGGGGGGCATTTCCTCGTGTGTGACCTGATCGATGACGTTTTCGAGGAGGTGGAATTTTTTGAAGGCCGCATCGAGGCTATCGATGTCGTGCAGGGTAATGCCGCCTTTTTGCTTCTTGGGGCCGTGGCAGGAGATGCAGTGCTTTTCCAGAATGGGTTTGATCTTGTTCGAGAAATCATCGGCAAAGGAAGGGGCGATGAAGATCAGGAAGATCAGAAGGGCGGAAAGAGGAGGCATTTTGGGCGGATACGTTTTGAAATCCGTGGATGTATCAAAAGAGATGCGGCTTGGCGGGGAGGGTGGATTTGGTAGCTTTGGCGCTTATGAAGAAACGATCTGTGGTGGCTTTGTCCTGCCTTCTTTTATCCGGTGTTGCTGCGGCGAAGCAGCCCAATGTTTTGATCCTTTACGCGGATGATTTGGGCTTTGGTGACCTCGGGTGCTACCATGGGAACAGCAAGATCCCGACGCCGAATTTGAATCAGCTCGCGAAGGAATCGGTGCGCTTTACGGATGGTCATTCTTCCTCGGGGATCTGTACTCCATCGCGTTTTGCAATGCTCACGGGGAGGCACCATTGGCGGGATTTTCATGGGATCGTAAATGCTTTTGGCGATTCTGTTTTTAAACCCGAGCGACTGACTCTTCCCGAGATGCTCAAGGAAAAGGGTTATGCCACGGCGGCAATCGGGAAATGGCATCTGGGATGGAACTGGGATGCCATTCGGAAGAAGGAAGTGAAAGCCACCGAAGTCGTGGATGGAAAACGAAAAAAACAGCAGTTGGGGCCGGATGCTTTCGATTGGAGCAAGTCGATTCCGAATGGTCCGCTTGCGCATGGCTTTGATTATTACTTTGGCGACAGCGTGATCAATTTTCCGCCCTATTGCTGGATTGAGAATGACAAGGTGGTGAAAGCACCGGACACCATCATGAAGACCAGCAAGTGGAAGCCGATCAAGGAGGGAAACTGGGAGTGTCGCCCCGGGCCCATGACTTCGGATTGGAATCCTTACGACAACATTCCCACCACCACAAAAAAGGGAGTGGATTATATCAAGGCACAAGCCAGGACGGACGAGCCCTTCTTTCTCTATTTTGCCTATCCTGCTCCGCATGCCCCCATCATTCCGAACGACAAGTTCGACGGAAAATCAAAGGCGGGGCCTTACGGGGATTTTGTCTACGAGACGGATGATTCCATCGGTCAACTTTTGAAAGCGCTGAAAGACTCGGGCCAGGCTGAAAATACCATCGTGATTTTCTCGGCGGACAATGGACCCGAGCACTACGCGTATGCGCGTGATGCCAAATTCGATCACTGGTCGGCCCATCCTTTCCGGGGATTGAAGCGCGACATTTACGAAGGCGGCCATCACGTCCCTTTCATGATCAAGTATCCCGGCGTGGCGAAGCCGGGGACGGTCAATGAGGCCCTCGTTTCCCAGATCGACATCATGGCGACGCTGGCTTCGGTGGTGGGTTACGAGCTTCCGGCGAAGAATGCCGCCGAAGATTCACATGATCTTTTACCTTTGCTCAAAGGCGGGGTGAAGTCGGTGCGGACGAGCCACGTTCATAATACCTACGAGGGTTCCTGGGCGTTTCGCGAAGGTGATTGGGTCCTCGTTGTTGGCAAAAGCGGCTATCGTTCGCGGGTTGGGAAGGGCTGGGAAAAAAAGCACGGTTACACCGGGCCCGAAAGCAAGGAGCCGAAGCTTTTTAATCTCAAGGAAGACATCGGGCAGCGCAACGACGTCGCGGCCAAGCATCCGGAGAAGGTCAAGTCGCTGACGGCCTTGTTGCAGAAAATCCGGGAGCAGGGTCACTCGGCTCCGCGTCTTGCGAAGTGATCTTTCCTAGCCTTTGTCGTCGAGGTATTTCCAGTTCCCCTTGAAACGGCGGAACCGGGAATGCTCGCGGAGTTGCTGGGCCTCGCCGTCCCAGAAGTAGTCGGCAATGAATTCGACCTTGCCGCGTTTGTCTTCCTTTTGGCCTTTGGAAGTCGAAACGATGGTGAGGAATTTCCAATCGGTATGGTGGATCGTTTCCTCAAGATCCCGACGAAGAGAAGGGCTCCGGGAATCGGGGTGAGTGGTTTCGACGAGGTAGTCCGGAAGTCGAAAAAAGAAGGCGCTGAATCGGGACCGCATGAGCGCTTCGGCGGTCTCGGGAAGGGCCTTGTTTTGATGAAAGCGGAGGCAGCAATCCTGATAGCTCTTCGTGCTTTTACAGGGGCAAAGCGAAATGTGGCGCTCCTTGGGGATTTTTTCGAAAGCCTCGGACATGCGAGAGTCATAGAAGGAGTTCGCATGATTGCAATGCGCGGCTTGAGTGAGTCACCGGCATCACAATTGACCACGCGAACGCCCTGACTTAGAGTTGCTTAGGAGGACTCTTTTATTGACGGATGTAAACATGCTGTTTAGGAATTTTGGTGGTCTGGACTTAATTTCGAAGGTCCTTGAGCCAGATCGCTCCTGATTGGACGTATCGACACAAATGTGCGTCCACAACCCTGCCATAGGGAGTAAAGAATCCGCAACCTCCATCCCCAGGGGATCTCCTCCACTGGAATTCAGCAAGATATGAAGAATATTAGAAAAAACTCCACCATTGCCTCATTCATCCTCTCTTCTCTTCTTGGTGGCGCACAGGCACAGGAACTGGCCCCTGATGACGCCGCGATTGCTGGCAACTTGGGTGCGTGGTTCAGGGACGCGGCGAATACCTTTGATGGAGAGACCGGTATCTGGGCCGATTCCAGTGGTAACGACAACCACGCCGAACCAGTCGGCGAGGTCAATGTCGGTGGCCCGATCACTTTCATCGGGCCGACTCTTGGGATGATCTCGGGCGGGGCTTTCTCTGGTGAAGACGTGGCGGCGGTGCATTTCGCAAACGATTTTGATGACCTGCTGATCGCCGCAGACCTCAACGGGGACGCCGGTTTGACCGACTTGACGATCTTTGTCGTCTACAATGCCAACTTCCTCGCTGCCAACCCAAACCTCACCCGGGCAGTTGGCTTCGGTTCCATCTCTGCGACTCAGGCGAATGCAGGCAATCACTTTAATTTGGCGGGCGACCCCTCGATTCGTAAGGACAACGGGCAGCTGGGATCCGGCACCTATAGCGAAATTTTTCCGGGAGAGACAACCATCATCCGGACAGCCCGGATGTCGACGACGGCTGTCGATGAGTGGTTCAATACCGAAGGCACCATGGAGAAGGTGCTAAACCTCACCGGAGTCTCTTACACGACGAGCAGCGACGACTTCTTCCTAGGCGATCTGCGCTGCGGGGCCACCTCTACACCGGGTTTCCCCGCCACCGCACGGGCGGACTTCGATATCATCCAAACGATCGTCTACACAACCGCTCTCACCGATGAACAAATCGCCGGGGTCAACGAATGGCTCGGCAACAACATCGGAAGTGCCGCACCCGGTGGTGGACTGGCGATCACCGGGATCGAGTTCGATGCCACTGCGGGTTCCGCAACGGTCACCTGGACATCCAAACCGGGACGAACCTATTCCGTGGACGTTTCCAGTGACCTCGAAATCTGGGAAGAATTGGAAGACGGAATCGATTCGGAAGGTGAGATGACCTCCTACACCGAGATGGAATTGGGGAGCACGACACCACGGTTTTACCGGGTTCGGGAGCTCTAAATTCAAACATTTCCGAGTCTCACCATCTACAAAATCTTATGAAAAAGCACTCTACAACTTTCCTCCTCGCTCTCGGCACTTCCGCCTCCACCGCCGCGAGCCTTGCTCCAAATGATCCATCGATCAGTGGTTCGCCCGGGCTTTGGCTCACTGTCGGCATCAGCGATTTTCCATCATTATGATTCAAAAAATCTGCGCAGCGATCATCGGGATCGCTTGCTCCATCACGGGGTTTCAATTCGTAGGAGCAGCCGAACTTCCGCCTGATGACCCTGGTATCGCCAGCGACCTTGTTCTCTGGTTGCGCGATGCGGATATTGACTACGACGCTGGCGCGGGGCAGTGGACGGATTCCTCTGGAAATGGCAATGATGCCGTTGGCATCGGCACCGTCGGGAGTGTCGTTTGGTCCACCCCGAGCCTTGGGGCCATCGCCGGCGGAACGCTCACGCCGGGCGAGCTCGATAGCGTGCGCTTCAGCGGCGCTGCCGATGACATGCTCGCCGCCACCGGGCTCAATGGCGGCAGTGGCCTTTCCGGGTTGACCATCATTGCGGTCTGCGCGGTTTCGAGCCGGGAAAACCTAACGAGGCCGGTCGGCTTCGGTTCCATCGCCGCCGCACAAGCAAACGCCGGCAACCACTTCAACCTTGCCTGCGATCCTTCGATCCGCAAAGATAACGGACAAATTGGCTCTGGCAATTACAGCGCCGCAATTCCGCTCGACACGCCGTTTATCCGGAGTGCACGAATGGATGCCGGCGGTGTTGATGAGTGGTTCAATACCGACGGGACGCCCAATGCGGTCCTCACCAATGCCGGGGCGGCCTTCACCACGAGCACCGACACTTTCTACCTCGGAGACGTCCGTGCCGGAGCCTCTGCGGTGCCGGGCTTCGGCGGCACCAGTACGGCGGAGATTGAGATCATCGAAGTCATCGTATACAAGTCGGCCCTGTCCGACGCCCAAATCGCCGACATCAACGAGTGGCTCGTCGCCAACCTCGGCGGCGTTCCGGCCCCAAGGGTTAATCGTTTCACTGCGACGCCGGGTCTGATCGCCCCCGGTGAATCGAGCACTCTGGATTGGGACGTCGAACGAGCCGACACGGTGAGCATCAGCCCTACCGTCGGGAACGTGGCCCTGATCGGGAACGCCAGCGTCTCGCCGGCCACGACGACGACCTACACGCTCACCGCAAGCGGCGCCGGGGGCATGACCACCGACGAGATTACGATCAACGTGGGTGTCGCGACCGAAAAACCGGTCATCAGCGAGATCGTCGCCATCAACAACAACACCCTGGACGACGAGGACGGCGACAGCTCCGACTGGATCGAAATTCACAACCCCACCGCTTTCAACCTTGATCTCGGCGGCTATCATCTCACCGATGACCTGCTCACTCCGGCTCGTTGGCAATTTCCCGCCGCCACGGTCCTCGCGGCTGGCGAGCGCTTGGTCATCTTTGCCTCCGGGAAAGATCGCGCGATTGACGGTTCGGAACTTCACACCAATTTCAAGCTCAGCAGCAGCGGCGAAGATTTGCGGCTCTACGCCCCCGACGGAGCCACCTTGGTCTCCCAACTTTTCTACCCGGCGCAGATTTCGGACATCGGCTATGGGATTGATGAAAGCAATTCGATCCGCTTCATCTCCCCGACTCCGGGCGCATCCAACGGCACTGGCTTTGACGGCAAAGTCGAAGATACAAAATTCAGCATCGATCGTGGCTTCTTCGATAGCCCCCGGAGCATCGCCATCACCACGGCAACTCCGGGCGCCGAGATTCGCTATACCACCGACGGGAGCGAACCCACGGTGGGCAACGGCACGATTTACAGTGCTCCGGTTGCCGTTGCGACCACCACGACGCTTCGCGCTGCCGCTTTCAAGTCCGGCCTGCTGCCGACCAACGTCGATACGCACACCTATCTCTTCCTCGACGACGTCATCCGGCAACCGGCCAACCCGATCGGCGCACCGACAACTTGGGGGAATCGCGTCGCCGACTACGCCATGGATCCGGATGTTGTCGATGACCCCGCTTATCGCGATGAAATCATTGAAGGGCTAAAGAGCATCCGCACGCTCTCGATCGTGGTTCCCAACGACGAGTTTTTTAACAACCCGCGCGGCATTTATGCCAATCCCCAGAATGACGGCCGCGCCTGGGAACGCGAGGTGTCGTTTGAATTTCTCCATCCGGATGACGCAACCCAGGACCACCAAAGCAACGGCGGGATCCGCATTCATGGCAACGGTTCACGGAGTGCCGGCGGTCAACCAAAACACGGATTCCGGGTCGAGTTCCGCAGTGAATACGGCAGCAAAAATCTCAACTACAAACTGTTCCCCGATACCAATGTCGATGAGTTCGACAGCATCATCCTGCGCGGCCAAAACGCGCACGGTTGGACCCGCTCATCCCAGATCAGCAATAGCGTGGGGACCTCCGAGCGCGAGCAGTCCCAGTATATCCGCGACTCCTTCGCGCGCGACATCATGAAGGACATGGGCCGGACCTCCGGCGAATCGACCTTCGTCCACCTTTATATCAACGGCCTTTACTGGGGACTTTACAACCCGGTCGAGTATCCCCGCGCGGCCTACGGGGCATCGCACTTCGGCGGCGTGGAGGAGGATTACGATTCCATCAATCGCCGCACCGTTACGACCAAAATCATCGACGGCACCTTCGACGCCTGGAACGAGATGCAGGCGCTCGCAAATTCCGGACTCACGACTCAGGAAAAGTACGAGGAAATGGAGAGGCACATGAACATCGACAACCTCATCGACTACATGCTTATGCATCAATACATGGGCAGTCGTGACGGCCCCGAGGTCTTCAATTCCAACAACATGCGCGCGATCCGAAAGTCCCGCGGAGACGGCCTCACGACCTGGATCGGGATGCCGTGGGACATGGAGGCCAGCATGTTTGAAATCAATGTCACCCGAAACGTGAATCCCGATGACCCGAACACCCTTGTTCGCGTTTACAACAAGCTGCGAGAGAACCCGGAATTCCGCCTGCGCTACGCCGACCATGTGCACCAGCACTGTTTCAATGGCGGCACGCTGACGCCGGAGCGAGTGGAGGGGATTTGGGAAACCCGTGCGGAGGAAATCTACAACGCGATCATTGGTGAATCCGCCCGCTGGGGTGACTACCGGAGAGCGAACCTGCCCTTCACCCGTGATGCCGAATGGCAGGACGAGCGGAACCGATTACTCACTACTTATTTTCCAACCCGGAGCGATTTTGTCGTCGATCTTCTGCGTGATAATGATCTCTACCCTTCAACGGATGCTCCTGTTTTCAGTCAACACGGAGGAGTTGTTCCGGCTGATTTCGTATTGATGATGAGTGCCACGGAAGGTGACATTCACTACACCACCGATGGCTCGGATCCGAGATTGTCGGGTGGGGCGATCAACCCCAGTGCGGGCATGCTCAGTGGCGGGTCGGAGTTGAACAGGCTGATTGCGCTCGAGTCGACCGGCTGGCGCTACCTTGACACCGGGAGCGATCCCGGCGGCAGCGACGTTGTGGTGGATCATCCCTCATACGGGGTCAGCAATTGGAAACATCCGGACTTTCTCGATGCTTCGTGGGAGGTCGGTCAAGCCATGCTGGGGTATGGCGGGATCACCGGCGGGACGATCAATGAGTCGGTCGACTTCGGCGGGGTCAACTCGGACCGGCATCCCACGACCCATTTTCGAAAGCACTTCAATGTCACCGGGGCCACTTCCTACCGGGAGCTCAGAATCGACCTCCGGCGTGATGATGGCGCGATCCTCTATCTGAATGGTCGCGAGATTGTCCGGAGCAACCTGCCGGAGGGTGTGGTGGGATTCGAAACCCTCTCCACATCAAGTGTGGGTGGCTCGCGTGAGAGCGAGCCGAACCTGTTCACGCACGTGCTCTCACCGGGTGAACTTATCGAAGGCGACAATGTGTTGGCGATTGAAGTGCATCAGTCCTCACCGGGCAGCAGCGATCTGGCCATCGATGTCCAACTCGATGGACTCGCCATAACCGAGAGCGGGGGCCTCGTTCTGAACCAGTCCACGCTGGTGCGGGCCCGGACCTTGCTGAACGGCGAGTGGTCGGCACTCACGGAAGCGACCTTCTTGTCCGGCACGCTGGCTTCTTCGAGCAATCTTGTCGTCTCAGAGATCATGTATCACCCCGTCGGGGAGGGTGCTGAGTTCCTCGAACTCGCCAACCTATCCGACGGTCCCGTCGATCTCAGCGGAGTCCATTTTGGCAACGGAATCGACTTCACCATCCCAACCGGGACGAGCCTTCCCGCCGGGGGATTTTTCCTGATCACTGATTTTGAGAACGGGACTGCACTGGCCAACGGGGGCGAGTTGATCACCCTTCTTGCTGCTGACGGTTCGATTATCGAAAGTTTCCGCTATCGCGACGATTCTCCATGGCCGAAGAGCCCGGACGGATTCGGGGCGAGCCTCACCCGGATCCTTCCGCCAGGTCCCCCCTCCGATCCGGCGAGTTGGCGCTCAAGCGTCGCTACCGGTGGGTCTCCTTCGGCAGAAGATTCGGTGCCATTCACCGGCGATCCCGAGGCCGACCTTGATCTCGATGGCATCACCGCACTGCTCGAGCACGCCTACGGCACGAGTGATGCCGTGCCCAATTTTGGTGAAGACTTCTTCACGATCAATCTGGACGGGACTCTGAACCTGTCCCTGCAAGAGAACCTCGCCGCCGACGACATCGAGTGGATTTTTGAGCACTCTTCAGACCTCCTGACCTGGCAGGCCGCCGCAGATCAGCTCATTTTCATCAGCACCACCGACAATGGAGATGGCACCGCGAGACTCCAATTCTCCAGCGCAGAAAGTATTACCGCGCGACAATTCTGGCGGGCCCGCGCCAGGAAGCACTAGCGCTTTGTGGAAGCGATGACCTCAATTGTTTCGTTCTGAGTTTCAAAGCCACATTCCAAACCGTGTGAGAAGATCGACCCAGCGATCACTCCTGCAATCGTTGCCTCTGCGCCGTGCCAGCACCCCCTCAGCGCCTAGTTCACCGGCCGCACCCGGCAGAAAGCCCTTCTTCGCAGCCCGGCGCCCGGCATCTTCATCAACAAATACGGTCTCGGCACCACCCGACTCGATCGCATCATCGACCTCGAGCCAGTGACCCGCCTCGAGATCCGCCCTATACTTGAGGATGTAGGTATCGAACGGCTGGGACTTCCAGGTCAGGGAGATGGAATCGTTCTCCAGGTGGAGAGAAGTGATCTCCGGGATGGGGACATCTTCGATGTTTTCGGTGACCTATTACTTCCGCCGGGAATTTCAGGTGCCGGATTCCTTGCCGTTGCCGGATCCCTCGATGCAATTGCGATTCGAGATCAAGGTTGATGATGGCGCAGTCGTTTATGTGAACGGTAAAGAGCTCTTCCGCGTGAGAATGCCCGATGGCCCCATCGATGGAGATACCGAGGGTGCCGAGTTCTGATGTCAGCTTCGACATGTCAGTCCAACCCGAAACGGCGCGATCCACCCCACTCACGGAGCAACTCTTAACCGAGGTTCAGAAACAAAAGAGGGGCGCGCCGGATCAAAAGGCCCGCACTTGAGTGATCGAAGGCGGCCAACTGATGGGGGTGATGGCGCGATTCAGGATTTGAAATTCAAGCACCGATGACCCCGTTCAGAAGAAAAAAAAAGATTTAAACTTTTTGAATCCAGAACCAGCGATCCGGCGAAGACCTTGTTGTAGGCCCTGATGGGCCCAAAAAAACCAAATCCATTCCAAGAACTAAAATTATGAAAGCAATTGCTACCTCCATCCTCCTCGGATTCTTCGCCCTCGTTCCGACTGCCTCGGCAGATCATCACAAGGAAGCGAAGAAGGACATCGTTGATACCGCCGTCGCCGCCGGTTCCTTCAAGACTCTTGCCGCTGCCCTCGGCGCTGCCGACCTTGTCGAAACCATGAAGGGCAAGGGTCCTTTCACCGTCTTCGCTCCCACCGATGAGGCTTTCGCCAAGCTCCCCAAAGGAACTGTCGAAACCCTCCTCAAGCCTGAGAACAAGGACAAGCTGGTTGCGATTTTGACCTACCACGTCGTCTCCGGTAAGGTGATGGCCAAGACTGCGGTCACTCTTGATAAGGCGACGGCTTTGAACAAGAAGGACATCGCCCTCGCCGTGAAGGACAAGGCGCTCACCCTGAATGGCTCAGCCAAGGTCATCAAAGCGGATATCGTATGTTCCAACGGCGTGATCCACGTGATCGACACCGTGATCCTTCCTCCGTCCAAGTAATCGGAAAGTTTCTCCATCCCGGATTCCAGAGATGGGATCCGGGATGGACACTTTCTCACCCGGGCCTTAGAGTCACGCCGTAAGTGACAGATCGACGGCAAGATGCTTCAGACGATATGGTCCTCCTTAAGGTGGCTCAGGGTGATGAACGTGCCATGGAACAGTGCATCAGCAAATACGGCCCTCTCGTTTGGTCCATTGCGAAGCGCCATGTGCAGGATCACTCAGCGGCGGAAGACATTGTTCAAGAAACCTTCACCGACCTTTGGAGATCGGCCAAACGCTACAATCCCGACATTGCGACCGAGTCCACCTTCGTGGGGCTTTTGGCCAGACGTCGCGCCATCGATTTCGCCCGCAAGGAAGGTCGTCGTCCCCAACTGGAGCCTATGCCCGAAGCGGAAGCGCTTCCCCAGGCCGCGATTGAATCCTCGGCCGCTCTTCGTTGTGAGAGCGAGGATGTCCGCGCCGCACTCAAGGAACTCCCACAGGAGACCCAACAAATTTTTCACCTCCACTTTGACGAGGGAATGACCCATCCCGAGATTGTTAAGAAAACCGGCCTTCCCCTCGGCACCGTAAAGACACGGCTGAGGCGTGGTTTGATCGACCTTAGAAACAGACTAAGCATCCTTGATCGTGGCCAACCATCCTCCTCCGCCACCCCATGAACGACCACGATATCTTAGACCGGTTCGAAGAACTCGAAGCTGGGCGTATCCTCGGTGATCTTGATTCCGATGAGATCAAGGAATGGGAAAAGCTTTCCGCGGACCCGCGTTGCAAGACCGACCTCTCACTTGAATTGACGGCAGCGGCTCTCGACGCGGAGTTTCTCGGGAACCAGCACGCCGGGCTCCCCGAAGAACTCCTCAAGAGCCTCCATGAGGGAATGGCAGAATTTGTTTCGCCTCATCCAGAAAAGGAGGTCGTAATCCGTCCGGCGGCATGGCAGGGGCTCCTGGCCTCTCCAAAAACCGGATGGGCGATCGCGGCGCTCTTTGCGGTTCTCCTTGCCGCCAGATCTTTCGTTGAAAAAACTCCCGCCGGTTTGGAAAATCCTGTGGTCACGGCTCCGGACAAACTTTCTCCCCTCGAAGCTCGTGACTCGTTGATTTCCGAAGCCGGTGACTTGATCAAGTCCAAGTTCGGCGGCACGGAAGATTTTAAGCAAATGTCCGGAACCGTGGTCTGGAGTGACGAACTTCAGGAAGGTTACATGAGCCTCACGAATCTTCCGGCCAATGATCCTGACGCCAACCAGTATCAGCTCTGGATCGTCGATCCCGACCGGGATGAGAAGCCCGTCGATGGCGGCGTTTTTGATATCTCTGCAAGCGATGGCACCGCGATCATCCCGATCCGCAATCCCCTCGTGGTGACCAGGCCCCAGGCCTTTGTGATCACGCTGGAACAACCCGGAGGGGTCGTGGTTTCGAAGCAGGAGGTCGTGGTGGCCCTCGCCAAGACTTCCTGATTCGAAAGGTCGTTTCGCTCAGCCCGACCCAAGGAGCGATCACGCCCCAGAGCTTCTTGCCGGACGCGTCCGCAGAGACCGCGCCCACTTTTTTTGCTTAACCGTACGGGGCAGGGATAAAAAACCAGATCTTCTGAATCCAGTTTTCCGATTGGGGCGAATACTCAAATGAAAACCCAATCAAGCAACTTCCATGAACCCATTTATCATCAATAATCACCGCCTTCCGGGAATCCGGGGTTTCATCAAGCGGAACCCCATGTTTCGTCCGGTGGAGACAAAAACCGCGCGCTCATCATCCGAAGTCATCGCCCTGGCGAACGGGGCATTTCGGAGCGGACGCTTGCGTGCCGGAGATCGGTTCCCAAGCCCGGACGAGATTTCAAAACTCACCGGGGCATCGGTCGCCGAGAGTCTGGACGCTGCCACGAGCCTCCTTAAGGCTGGATCGATTCGGCAGCTCCCGTCTGGACGACTTTCGATTCGCCGGCAACGGCTTTGCTAATCAGGTTCCCCGCAAGACGGCCGATGGCGATCACGCCGTGGTGGGGGCAGGCTCTTGAAACCAGGGAGCTGCATGAGTGGCTCTTTGAGCAAAGCCGGGGTGGAAAGGAGTAAGGTTTCGGGCTTCCGCCCGCCCCGGTGATGCAATTTCTTTTCGTCTTAAAAGAATAAAAAGAGGGGGGAAACACGGTCGAATTCTTTTAGGGAGACTTTCTTGGCGGGGGTCATCAACCGCGAATCCGGCGCACCTCACAGGGACTCTGGAGCGAGATCTCTTGTGAAGCGGCCTTGCTATTCGCGGTCTCGCTTTTAAGAACTGTTCCCAGATGACCTTTTCCGAACTCGGCCTCTCTTCCGCTCTTGTAGAGGCCTGCGGATTTGCCAAGCCAACTCCGATTCAGAAGGAGGCAATTCGTCCGGTGATCGAGGGACGGGATGTTCTGGGGATTGCCAGGACGGGTTCCGGGAAGACGGCAGGTTATGTTCTGCCAATCCTCCAGCGGCTGCAGGATACTCCGGTTTCCGAGCACCGTGAGCCCGTCGTTCTCGTTTTGGTGCCGACCCGGGAGCTTGCCGATCAGGTCAGTCATGTCGTGAAAAAATATCTCTCGGCCCTGGGATCGAGCCTGCGGTGTTGTGCGGTCTTTGGCGGGGTATCGATCAATCCGCAGATGCAGGCACTCGGGAAGGTTGATCTGCTGGTGGCAACGCCCGGTCGTCTCCTGGACCTGGTGAGAAAAAATGCGGTGCGCCTTTCGTCGGTCAAAACTCTTGTGCTGGATGAAGCGGATAAGATGTTGAATCTGGGATTCAGGGAGGAGATTGATCAGGTTCTCGCATGCCTGCCTCAGGGGGAAGGGCGCCAGACCTTGCTTTTTTCGGCGACCGCCAGTCCTGACCTGGCCTGCCAATTGCGTGATCCGGTGATCGTGGAGATTGCGGAAGAAGAGCAGGAGGGGCCGCTCATTCGTCAAGTTGCCTATGCCGTTTCGGAAGAGAGAAAAGGACCTCTCTTGCGCTACCTCATCAAGCATGGAGATCTGCAACAGGTTCTCGTTTTTGTTTCGTCGACCCTGGCGGCGGACCGCGTGCTGAACAAACTCTCGAAGAATGGCATCTCCGCCGGGGTGATTCATTCGAAGGTGAGTCAAGGAGCACGGAGGGAATCTTTGGAGAACTTCAAGACCGGGGAAATCCGGGTGTTGGTGGCGACTGATCTCCTTTCGCGAGGCATCGACATTCAGGAACTTCCTTGTGTCATCAACTATGAATTACCCCGTTCGCCGAAGGACTACATCCACCGGATTGGACGCACCGGGCGGGCCGACTCTCCCGGCGATGCCATCTCGCTGATCACTCCCGACGAGCGTCATCATTTCAAGGTCATCCAGAAGAAGATGGGAGAACGCGTCGAATTGCTCGAGAGCACGGAAGTCAATCTGCAGGGGTATTGACGAACCCCAAAGATCCTCTGTGCTGGCATCGGGCGAGTTTATCGAAAATCAGGAAGAGGCGGAAGTGACAGGGCATGTCTTTCTGGTAATCATCGTGGTCATTGCTTTTGCTGTGATAGTTTCCCAATCGTGCCTGAATCGAAGTTCACTCCTGTGAATTTCTTTTCATAAAATAACCTCAACCCATAAAGTGACCATGCCCATGACTCGTCGTAAGCTCATTCAAACAATCACCCTCGGCGGAGCCGGGATTCCTCTTTCCGGTCTGGCGACCGGGACACTTGCCCAACTCGCAAAGCCTGTTCGCCTCGGAGTCATTGCCGATCTTCACGTTGATCTCATTCACGATGCCGGCGCTCGCCTTGATTTGTTCCTAAAGGAAATGGTCCGGAGCAAGCCCGATGGTCTTCTCCAGTTGGGGGACTTTGCCTTCGCGAAAAAAGAGAACCAAAAATTTGTGGATCAATTCAACAAGGCAAACGAAGTCTCGCTCCATGTCATCGGGAATCACGACACGGAC
>CALFSW010000119.1 GCA_937916505.1 uncultured Verrucomicrobiales bacterium
GCAAACTCCTCGAAGAAGACTTCAAGCGCACGGAGTCGATGCTCAAAAACATCAAAGTCACGCCCGCTCCGAAGCGGACTCCAACCGAGGTCCCGACCGGCCCCGTTCCCGAACGAAGGATTCCCCTGAATCCCCTCATTCGCTAATTCCCGGACGACTTCACCGTGAGCTTCCCGGGTGCTGCCGTCATCTTGAATCCGTCGGAGAAGCTAACCTTAAGATCGGACTTTCCAAAGTTGTAGGCGGCATAGGATTTCCGACCGTCTTTCACGAAGACATTCACAAAAGGATACTCAGAAGTCACCGAAGCATCATTCCTTCCCAGGCGATCAAGGGTGTGAATCCAATGATACATGAAGGAGTGGGTATTCCCCCCTTCGAGACTGCACCCGGGATTTCCATCGATGTATCTCACCGCCATCCCCGGATCACTGAGCGCATTGAACATGACCACCAGATCCCCCCAGCCATTGTTGTAGTCGCTCCCTTTCTCTCGCTTCTCCACGATGCGGGCGTGGTTCTTCTTCACATAGTCCGGAAACCTCCCCATGTAGATCGATGCCGGGGTAAATGGCAGCCAATTGATCCCGTGGATGCAATCAATGTCCGCTGAAAACCAGGTGGAAAAGGCCCCCTTCCCACCCCAGACCATCCCAACCGCCACTTCGGGATATTCCTTGGGAAAATTCGTTTCCGAAACATCGAACCAATACTCCTCGACCGCGGTCCGCTCGGTATTGTAGAGAAAAATCCCGGTATCACGGAGTTTCTTGTCCCCCGTCACCTCTCCCCACAACATGAGCCCGTACCAGGCATTCATGGACTCGGACGATGATTCCTGATTGTTGCCATCGCCAAATTTGGCATGCCCGGACGCCCAGGAATGTCCCGCATAAAGATCAAAACAGCGAAGGCAGGGAAACATCGGATCCTTCTTATCGGTCGAAGCAATATCCCGGATGAGCAGGTTCACCATCGGAGCCCACTTCTTCGCCCATTCCGGATCATGCCGGGCCACCTCGGCTGCCGCCCGAATGAAATATCCGTAATGAAAATGATGATCGTTCAATTGGCCATCGCTTCCGTACGAGGGCTTGCTTCCGATCAAAGCCCCCCACTTCCGGTCGTAGTAGAACATCGGAGATGTCTCACCTTTGGATGCCGTTAACCAATTCTCAAGGCGCTTGCGGATCTCTCCAAGGAAGACCTTTTGCAGCTCCATTTCGCCAACCATCCCGGCAATTCCACTCAACGTCGCCAGCTTCCCGAGGTGCTTCCCATCCCAATAGGTGTCCGCAAAATCCGGACTCTTCTTTCCCGCTTCCTGCTTAAGGTAGGCAATCATGCGCCCACGGTCCGGGATTCCCTCGGCAGGCAACATTGGCAGCAGGCCCTGAATTGGCACCGAGGTGCTGAACCCCGTTCCTCCCGCAAGCTTCATCGCCCCTCGAACCGACTTGTAAACCTGCCCGGTCAACTTTGCTTTGCTGTATTTCCATTGATGGGGATAAAGCGCATAAAGGGTCCCCTTTCCGTCTCCTTCAAGTGCCTCGGTCGTGAATTCGTAAAGCGATTCCAACCGCCCCCCCGACGACTTGGACGAAACCCGCGTATCAACCACATGATTGTGGGCGGACTTCGAAAACCTCCCGAGTGTTGCCGGTTCCTTATCAGGCAGCAGAGCCACCGAAAAATATCCCTTTGAGTCACTATTCGTAAATTCCTTGCCTTCCAAACCCGACCATTGCGATCCCTGCGAGCCAAATAGACCATAATGATTTCCTCTCACCGTCACCCCGACCACGTTTTTCCCGGCAGCCCACACCAGCGGTTGGTCGGAAAAACTGATCACCGGATCTCCTCCCGCAATCTTCCCGAAGACAAACGGGCTTCCATGACCAAAAGTCACACTCAGACTTTTCACGCCTTTCTTAAATTCGGAAGTGATAAACCACTCCGAATACTTCGCTAACCTGGCTGAAGGAAATTCTGCCATCCCGCCGTGCCCGATCACAAAGTCTCCCGTTTTGGAAACCCCTCCACCCATGATGTGCCCGCCCCGGCCATCAATGCCAGCCCCCGGATAGGTCACGGCAAGACCGCTTTCATGGCAAACCATCGCCAAGGGATGGGGAAACATGTTTTGAGAATACTTTTCCCAAACCAATGAACTCCACCACTGATTCGTCGGAACCGCACCCTTGAATGAGTCGGTGACGAAAATTTCCCCGGACAGGGGTTCACAGCCCTCGGGACGTTGGGTGCTATAACTCCCGTTTCCTGTTCGGATCACCTCGGCCTGGGTCACCGTCAGGCCGAGGCCAATCATAAGACTTGGGATGGAAAAATATTTCATGTCTACAAATGGATTAAAAAACTCCCCCTATTTCCTCTACGGTGAAGCAATAGTCAACCCGATAAAGTGCATTAAATTGCATCATGGAGTCTCGCAGGTTACCGTCGAACTTGCCTTCCTAAAACCGACGAGACATAGTCACCCGCGAACACGAGCAGCGTAAAGTTTTCTCCATGCCAAAAGTAAACCAAAAAGCCCTTGCCGATAAGCTCGGCATCTCACGCGCGACCGTTTCACGGTGCTTCACCAACCATGCGGGAATCAACGCCGACACCCGCGCCAAGGTTTTCCAGCTTGCGGCCAAAATGGGCTACACTCATCTGGAGTCACGCAGCCCCTCTGTCAAGAAAGCGAAAAAGGCCAACCATTTCAATGTCCTCATCTGCAGTGACACCGAAGAATACTTCCGCGGCGAAGACAAAAGCCCCGGTGAACAACTTCTCGCCGGGGTCTCCGAATACGCCCAAAATCACGACATTCGAGTCGATGTCGACTTCATCCCACCGGAAACCACTGAACTCTCCGACCCGGCTTTCACCAAAATCAAGAGTCTTCGTTCGCGCAAAGACCGGGGCGTTCTCCTGATCTACCCCTTTGCCGATTCCATCGTCAAAGATCTTGCCCTCAAATTCCCGCTGGTTTCGCTCGTCGACCAACTTGAACATCAATCAATCGACTGCGTCGATGTTGATCACTATTCCGGAATATCGATGGCCATCAATCATCTCATCGATCTCGGACACACCCGAATTGGCTTTTACACGCGGGACTATGCCATCTCCGCCAGTTGGTCCTTCCGACGCTACAGTGCCTTCATCGAGAAAATGGCGCGGCAAAAACTCAAAGTTCGACAGGACGACATTTTGGGCATCCATCCCAGGACCTTCCGGGATGTCACCGACAGTATCGCAAAAGCTGCCGACCGGACCAAAGACGGGGTCACCGCCTGGGTGTGTGCCGCAGACCATCAGGCCTACGACCTGATTGATGGGCTCGATCAGCATGGCCTGAAGGTCCCCGGCGACGTCTCAATCACGGGATTCGATGGCATTCGACGCAATGACAACAAGTCCTCACTCACCACGATCGAGATCCCCTTCAGAGCGATCGGCATGACAGGTGCCGAACGCCTCGCGACCCGCATTCGAAAGCGCTTCGGTGGCCGCCAACACGTTTATGTCACCGGGAAGCTGAACCAGGGAAGCTCGGTAGCAGTCCCTCGTTCATAAGCTCCCGAGTCCACCAAAGACCCAGGAACAATCATTCGCCAGCGGATTTTCGACGCTCTTCCAGCTCAACGGCGATCTTTTCCACTTCATCGTCCTTGAGCTTATACCAGAAGAGCACGACTCCTGAGAAGATCGTCAAGACTCCGGGAATGACCGAGAACATCAGGAGAATTCCATTCAGTGACCTCTCGGACTGGTCAACATTTGCGATATATCCGAAGTAACCGAGAAGGATCCCAACCATCCACCCCCCGAGTGCCAGGCCGGCTTTCTGAACAAACATTGCTGCGGCAAAGGTCAAGGCTGTCGTTCGACGCCCGAACTTCCATTCTCCATAGTCGACAACGTCAGTGTAGATTGACCACACCAGAGCCGGCATTGGACCTGCCACAAAAGCACTTAAAAGATTGAGCCAAAAAATCTGCGCAAAGTTCTGGGCCGGCAGGAAATAAAACGCAATCACCGTGAGTGCATTTGCCATCGTCAAACCAATGAGGGCGTTTCGCTTGCCAAACAATTTTATGAGCGGCTTTGTCATCAACAACCCGAGAACCAGGGCCATTGGAGCTGTCGTGTAAAAAATCGAAAAACGATCCAAATACCAGAATAACTTCTCGTCGCTAAACTTGGCAACATACTTCAGGTAAGGATAAGTGATCCCCCATCTCAGTCCCGAAAAAGTCAGGGTGATAAAGGCCACAACCAACATCACCACCAGAGGCTTATTCTGCCCGAGGAAGGCGATGTCCTTTTTGAAATCCCCTTTCCTCACCTTGGGAGGTGTCACCCGCTCCCGGGTCGTCGCAAAAGTGTAAAGAAACAAGATCGTCGCCAACACGGAAAAGACTGCCATGGCATTCCGCCAGGCTTCCGGAGTATTTTTCCCGCCAAACTCAAGGAGCATTGGGAAGAGAGCCAATCCGATGATGATCTGTGCTGAAAACGCACCGGCGAAACGAAAGTTGGAAAGCGAAGTTCTCTCAGCAGGAACGGCCGTAATCGTCCCCATCATCGCCGAATAGGGAACATTGATCGCAGTGTATACCGTCATGAGCGCGATATAGGTGATGTAGGCGTACATCAACCTCCCGGTGTAAGAAAAATCAGGCCCCAGAAACGCGAGAAAACCGATCAATCCGTAGGGGATCGCGATCCAAAGCAGATAGGGGCGATACTTTCCAAAGCGAGTTTGGGTCCGGTCGGCCAGACCACCCATCAACGGATCGGAGATGGCATCCCATATGCGGGCGACAGCGTAGAGTGTCCCCACCGCAACCGGATCCAACCCCATCACATCGGTGTAGTAGGTGATCAAAAATGCATTGACGATATGGAAGACAAAGTTCGAAGCAGTGTCTCCAAGGCCGTATCCGACCTTTTCTTTCACTGAGAGTTTTGAAGATGATTGTGAAGACATGATTCTGGACAGTTAAGAAATGAGGCAAGTGGCCGGGATTTGAACAACGATTTTTTTGACAAGCCCTTCCTGGAAAACAATTTGGGAACTGGTCTCGATGTCCAAACACCCTCCCGGAAATTCCAAACGGTGACCTTGATGAGTCTCCACCGTGGCGAAGGCATCATTAAGCTCCTCGCTTGCTTGATAAACTATCAGGGTTCGTGCAAAGGTGAAGGAAAGATCGCCCTCTGAGAATTCAGCCGCTCTCAGTAGCTTGGGACAGAAGCAGAGACGACCTTCTTGAAAATTAATCCCCAGCTCCCCCAGACGGCAGAGAATCCCTTCTTTCACCTGGCCTGTCAGCCCGGGTTGCTGGGCTCCCCGTTGTCCCTGGCTGTGCGAATAGGGCTCCGCCGGAAATGCCCCGTATTGCTCCGGCGTTTGTCGAAAACCAAGGCCACGCTGGATCGAGTAGTAGGCCGCCACGGCCCTGCGCTTCAGACTGTCATCGCATTCCGATTTCAGGACATCCATTGCGATCTCCTGGGCCGCCAACATCAATTTCGAAACCATGTGCCAGTAGACGCATCCAAGCCCCTCGTAACCGAACATCGATCCGCTCCGACCGGTGAACGAGCGATGATTGAAGACCTCCTCGTAAAGCTCCGAAATCAAAACCCTTTGATCATTGGAAAGCTCACCCGCTTCTTCGAACCTCTCTGTCAAAGCGTAGGCGTTGACCAGAGAATCATCGAAGCGCCACTCCCCGCCGTCATCCTTGTAAACCAGACATTCATCTTGGTCCGCAGCCATCGCAGCCAACTTTGGAATCGCCATCAGGCGATCCTCCTCGATCCGGTTCATTTCACCAAATTGTGGAAGCTCGCGATCGGGATAAAGCAAGTAGGTCGGGTGACGATTCGAACGTAATTCGCTCGCAGGGAGCGCTTCCAGAAGCGCGACCGCCTCTTCGCCCTTCAACAAGCCCGAACTCAGGATTGCCACCTGTCCCTCAAGCATGAGCTGCAGGTGTTGCACCTTCATTTCCATCCCGTCCTTGTGAATATCCAGAATATTATAGGAATGCCAGAGACCGTCGGATCGACGGTTCGCCTGCAACACTCTCTCCAGAACTTTCGAAACCACGGCGATGAAATCACACAATTCGCTTCGTGAAATTGACCCGGGCGCCCGCCCCTCAGCCGTTGCGACGGCTTCCCGATATTCCACGATCGCCACTCCATTCACTTTGGCTAAAGCAAATCGATCCGATCCCTTGATGGGATTCCCGTCGTGCCAGCGGGGATCTTCCATGCCTTCCCTGAGCTCGCGAATGATCCTTACAAGTGCACTCGAAATTTGAAACGACTCTTCACCTCCACGTTTCATCAATCGATCAAGAAACTGGAAATACCGCAACAGGTAGGCCGTCGTCACCACCGACAAACCAGTCCCGGCCAGAGCATTATTGGCATCATTCCACTCCGGCTTCTGATTGCTCATCCAAATTCCGCCATCCGGAATCAACTGGCCAAGCTTGGCAACAGTAGGAATGAGCAACTTCTCAATCAACGTCACCCTCACAATGCCACCTTCTTCGTCGCGAAGAAGCAAACCATCCCCCCCCATCGCCTCCTTACCTTTCATGAGACGCTCATGACGTTTCTGGTCAAACTCAACAGTATGACGCGGATCCTCCAACGTCTCCTCCCAGCCATCCAAAAGGTAAGGAACATCCGCAAAAACATAACGGCGATCGGACAAGGCCTTCTGCATTGCCCCGGGATCCAGCTTCTCTTTCAGCTCTAAAAATTTCAGCAGATAAATAATCTGATGATCACCCCAATAGCCGATCGAAACCCAGGGATCGTCCTTGTCCGGAACTTCCCAATCCACCCCGGACGAAGTGACACGATAGGGGTTGTAACCATCAATCGTCGAGGCATTGAGAAAGCGGGAAATGAAGCCATCAAGAAACACCGGATAACTCCACGCCAGAGCCTCCCAATTCTGAAAAATATCCCGCCAATTTCCCTCGTAGTGATGCACGGGGCTCCCTTGCTCGTCGACAAGCTTGATATTGAACTTGTTCCAGGGACGACTTGGATCCCCATGTCGCCGCCCTAAAATCAGCGGCAAATATTCCTCGGCCAGCCTCAGGAGATCAGGGTCGTTCTTCTTTCCGACCTCCTCTAGGAAATCCCTCCGCTCAAATTTTTCCGGCAGTGCCTTCAGCCAGTCGAGGTGCGCATGAAAAACTTCCTCGTTATTCTGTTTTACGAAGTGAACCAACTGCTCCCGGCTCAACTCCCCGCCCTTTTCAGGCAAGCCACCTCGCAGAAAATTACACAGCGTATTATGATAATGGTAAAGCGAGGTGTCCCGATCTCCCGACTCTTGAATCCCATCGACCGAAGCCGCCAACTCACGAAGCCGTCTCCGGACTTTCGCCAAATCTTCCTCGACCCCGGCCAAAAGTCTCTCGGGATCCTCCAAAGACACCATCAATTGGGAAACCTCCCGGTGAGTCTGTTCCACCTCCCCGACCATGAGCCAATCGCGGGACCCGCCTGGCGGGAGATTTATTTCTCCTCCCAGAAAAAAGGCCCCCCGTTCGCCCCGGGCACGATCTCCGGTCGCTCCGCTCTTCCCCGATTTGAGATAAACTTCCGCCTCACGCCGGGAAAGAAACCGCTCACTTTCCGCAAATCCCGCAGTCCAAACAGTCGTCGACTTGAGGCACTCCAGAGGAATTGGAGCATCTACGATTCCCGACGCCAAACGGTGAACCATCAAAGACCCTCCGCTCACCAGCTCGCTCATTTTATAGGCATCCGCCAAACTACTTAGCTCCAGATGCAGTCGGCTCCCCACGCCGGGTGCCTGCAAATCCTGAAGCCCGTCGATCAACCTCACCGACCGCGCACCTTCCCCTTCATTCGCGATCTTAACCTTGCGAACAAACCCATATTTTTCAGAAATCTCCCAACGATAGGTAAACCGTAACTGAAGCTCTTCATGGAATTCTTCAAATACCAATTCCTCGCCTAAAACACTTTTCAACAAGCGTCTCTGGATTGGAGCGGCATGAGCGGTCGTCGGCCAAAAAGGATGCCAAAGTTTTCCGTCACACTGGATAGCCGTATAAGGCCCCGTGGTGTTCCAGTTTTCGTGAATTTTGTCTACCGTAAGGTAGGGGAAGAGAGCCGTTTCAGGTGATTGCCTTCCAGCACTCAGGGATCCATGACTACTGCAAAAAAACCATTGGTTGCTCACTGTCACCACACTTAGAAAAAAGGGATCAAACGACTCCAGCCCATTGATTGCCACGTAATCCCGGCCTTCATCAACAACCCAGTCATTCACCTCGGGAAACTTTGCTTCCGATAATTCAACTGACGTTTCAAGTAGTTCTGGTGGCGGCATCATCGACATGATTTGGGTAGATTTTTGAACACTGATCATCCTCCCACCCGGAAGGGTGAATTATGTAACTTTGTGCAACATAATCTCAATGAACCTAACCGGCAAGATGAAAATGACCCTCTTGATTAAAAGTGCAATTTTATGCACTTTTAAGTTGCGCAACTACCATCCATGAACAAGTTTCACGAACTTCAGTAAAACAACTCCTATTAGATTGATGAAATCAACCCACTCCCTGGCCCTCACCCTCCCGCTCCTCACGCTCCCCTGCATGGCAGACCTCTTTCCCAACGGCGATTTTGAAAACACCGGCACTTCGTGGGAGGAAGTCTCCGGCAGCGGCACCTATTCTTTCGACTACCCCGCCAGCGCCGGCAATGACGGTGGATACGGCGTCATCGACCACAGCACCGCCGATGGCGGTTTCGGCATTTGGGTCGGAAATGACGGACAGCCACTCACTCTGGCTTCTCTCGGCCTCGAAGCTGGAACCACCTACGACTTCACCATGGACATGCAGCTTCTCTCCGGAAGCAACATCGGAGGTTTCAAGCTGGATTTCACCAACGGAGGACAAGGCGCCGGCTCTACCGGAGACCTTCGCACCGCCCTCATCGACACCGGCTCCACCTGGGAGACCTACACCTTTCGCATCGCAATCCCGGCAGGAGTCGATGGTTTCAAAGTCGTTCCACTTTGGGGCGTCGACTCCTCGGTCGGATATGACAATATCGGCTTCGATTCTACGCCTATTTCCCAGGATCCCATCGCCAATAACGACTTCGCTGACGGAAATTTCGGCTGGTCTGAAACCGGCAGTGCCGAGACCAGCTGGTCCTATCCCGCAACCGGAGGAAATCCCGGAGAATACGGCGTCATCACCAATACCGGCATTGGTTTTGGAATCTGGATTGCCAACAGCAACAACATCATTCCCCTGTCCAGTCTTGAACTTGAAGCGGGCACGACGGTCAACTTCCTTCAGGACATGATCCTCCTCTCCGGAGAAAAAATCGGAGGTCTGAAGATCGACTTCTTCACCGGTGCCGAAGCCTCGGGAAGCACCGGAGACACCTTCGGAACTCTCATCGGAGACGGATCAACCTGGGAGACCTACACCTTCCCGGTTGCCCTTCCCGAAGGCATCGATGGCATCA
>CALFSW010000120.1 GCA_937916505.1 uncultured Verrucomicrobiales bacterium
CTAGCTTGACAGGAGCTTGTGAGGTCAATAGCATCATGGAGCACGAATGTGAGACACAAACTGAATCGCCGGCGAACGTAACTCATTCATTTTCAACAATCGGAGAAGTCGGCACGAGAATCCTTCCCTCTCTGCCATTTTCTCCGTACCGGCCCTAGCGAAGATGTTTCGAAAAAGTGACCGCTACATTACCCGGCAGGTTTTTGCCACGGCGCTCTATGCGGTTCTCATTTTGAGTGTCGTTTTGGTGCTTGGGAATCTCTTCAAGGAGATTAACGAACTCCTCGTAGAGCGTGGAGCACCCATTTCGTTCCTGGGGATTTTCATCCTCAAGCTTTTACCTGTCTCCTTGGTCTTTACGATTCCATGGGGGTTTTTGGCCGCGGTTCTTCTTGTCTTCGGGCGCCTTTCCTCGGATCAGGAAATCAATTCCCTTCGTGGTGCCGGACAAAGCCTCTATCGCATTGCCTCCCCTGTTTTGCTCCTCGGGTTCGCGCTCTCCCTCCTCTGCCTCTGGCTCAATGCCACGGTCTCGCCTCGATCAAAGGGTGAACTTAAGATGATGCTCTACGAAACCTTCAAGGAAGATCCCATGCGCCTCCTTGATCCCGGCGTGGTGCAGTCGCGAATGAAAGGACTCCGCCTCTACATCGAGGCTCGTAATCCGGACGACAGCTTGATTGGCTTTCACGCATACGAAATTGACCCGGATGACCCCAATGCGCCACCGTTGGGCTACAGCTATGCCGAGCACGTTGCTCCCCTGTCCCCGGACAAAGAGGCCCAACAAGTTGAACTCAAATTGTCCGGAGTATGGAGTGAGCGATACGACAAAGATCGGGGAGCGCTCCCGGCCCTTGCGGGGAAAATCGAACCCTGGATTCTCCCCCTGGAAGCAGCCCGCTCGCGACGGCTCAAACCCAACAGCCTCGACAATGGTGAAATCGGGGAGCTTTTGGCAAACCCACCCGAGGGCTTTACCCGGGAGAAGCTGGACGAATTTGATGCCGAGCGGGTTCGACGTATTTCATTTTCCATGGCGCCACTCTCCCTCGCCTTTATCGGCATCCCCCTGGGTTTGGCAGCGAGGAGGAAAGAAACCTCATCGGGTGCGGGAATGAGTCTTGCGGTGGCCGTTGCCTATTTTCTTTTCTTCACAATTGCGGAGGAATCCCAGGGGGCAAGTTTGGTGATCACCAAGACCCTTTTTTGGCTTCCCAATCTCGCATGTTTGGCTTTGGGGATTTTCCTCTTTCGCCGCGCCACCAAACGGGCGTAGTTTTGTGTCATGGAGAGAAAGTTGCGGAAGGTTCGATCCGCCTACAGATCCTTCCGGGGTTGGGCGGAAAGTAATCCGCTGAAGCTCTTCCCCTTTCGGAACAGCCTTACGGACTACGATGCCAGCGACGCCCGGTCCGACCTGCGGGCCGGGGTGAATATTGCCCTCCTCGCCATTCCCCAGGGCATGGCTTACGCCGCCATCGCGGAACTCCCGATCCTTTACGGAATCATTTGTTCCGCTGTGGCGGCAATCATCGCTCCGATTTTTGCGAGTTCCCGTCATACCATCCTTGGACCAACGAATGCCACTTCGCTCATGGTTTTCAGCTTCTTTGCCGCCGGCACCTACACCATGAACGAGAAGCTCAGTTTAATGCCCTTGCTCGTTTTAATGGTAGGCATCATTTGCCTCATTGGAGCAGTTTTAAAAGCGGCTGAACTAGTACAGTACATCAGCCAAAGTGTTTTGGTCGGCTACATCACCGGAGCAGCCATCCTGATCATGATCAACCAAGGGAAGCATCTCTTTGGAGTGAGTGAAGTGATCGAGCCAGCCAGTAATTTCTTTGGAATGTTTAGCCAACTTGTCGGGGCAAGCGCCTCTTATCTCTGGCAACCGGCCGTTCTCGGATTTGGGACACTCCTGCTCTACCTCGCCATGACGAACTGGCTAAAGGCGCTCCCAAACTTTGCCCTCTCGCTCGCCGTCGTATCAATCATCTCGGCAATCCTGTCCGGACAGTCATCCTCGTGGGCCGGTGCTGTTCCTAATTTTGGTTCATTCGCCGTGACCGATCTCAAATTCCGCTTTCCCGAACCGACCGAGGCCGGCTTTCTGGTTGACATTTCGTCACTCCTGGGCGTCGCCGTCGCCATCGCTTTTCTGGCCTCTTTGGAGAACACCGTCATGGCGAAGTCAATTGCATCCCGCACTGGAACCAAAACTGAAATCAACCAAGACATGATGGCGGTTGGCATGGGTAATTTGGCCTCCGCTTTCACTGCGGCGATGCCGGCATCGGGATCACTTACCCGGTCGGCCCTCAACTATGAATCTGGAGCGAAATCAGGCATTTCATCGGTTTTCGCGGGACTCTTTTGTCTCATTTCCGTTTTCGTCTTTGCCTTTCTGAATCCCAATCCTGTTTCCTTTATTCCAAAGGCTGCCTTGGCTGGTTTGGTCGTGGGTGTCGCCGCCTCACTCATCAAGGCCCGCAATATCAGGATCTGTCTTCGATCCACCCCCGAAGATGGAGGGGTTCTCCTCCTGACTTTCCTCACCGCCCTCGTTTTCCCCCTTTATGTGGCCATCTTCATTGGAGTGTTCATTTCGGTCTTCCTTTTTCTCCGTAAGGTTTCCCGCCCGTATCTCGTCGAGTATGAGGTTTCCGACGACGGAGATCTCCGCGAACTGGCAGAGAAAAAAAAGCGCCCAAACCCTGCAATTTCCATTGTTCATGTCGAAGGCTCGTTGTTTTTCGGCGCGGCCGAACTTTTCCAAACCCAGGTTCAGCGACTGGTTATCGATCCGAATATTAAAGTCATCATTCTTCGGCTTAAGAACGCCCGTCATCTCGACGCCACCAGTGTCATGGCCCTCCGGGAGCTCATTCGCTTTGTGCGTTCCAAAGGCCGCCATCTCATCATCTCGGGAGCTACCCGTGATGTCTACAAGGTGCTCAAAAGCTCCGGAGTTCTCCACACCTTGCAAAAAGGCTGCCGACGGGAAGAAGGTGAAACCAATCTTTTCTTTTACGCTCCGAGCAATCCCAATATCTCAACCCGGGATGCCTTGATCAGGGCGCAAGAACTTCTGGGGACCAAAAATGCGGAGGTGAAGATCTTCTACGACCCTTCCCATGACAAAAAAATCCCGACCTAGACTTTTGATCGCGTTGGGATAACTTCTCCAAGTGGAAAAGGACTTTGAAGATCGCGCACGCCAGGCTCTCGCACAGCCGAAGAATGTCGGTGAAATGAACGATGCCGACAGTGTTGGAACCGTGGGGTCTCCCGATTGCGGCGACATGCTCCGGATGTGGCTTAAATTCACCGAAAAAGATGGGAAAAAAGTCATCGATCGCGCTTCTTTTCAGGCCTTTGGGTGTCAGACCGCAATTGCCGTGGCGTCAATGGCAACCGAACTCTTAAAAGGGAAGACTCCCGAGGAAGCTCGAAATCTAAAGCCCAATGAGCTTTCCGGAGAACTCGGACCCCTCCCTCCCATGAAAATCCACTGTGGCCAATTGGTCGAACAAGCCTTGAAAAGCGCTCTTGATGGAACAGAGCCCGACACCAAGGCCCCGGTGGAAACACTCGCCGGAAACCTGCAAGCACGTTCCAGCGGTAAAATCAAAATCGTCCCGCTCGATGATTCGGCTTCTGATTAGTTTGCTGCTGTCCCTTGGCGTCACGCTGATTTCTTCCGCGGAGTCCTGGCCCACCAGGTTCGAACCGTCCGCAAGTTCAACTTCGATCAAGCAACTCTCCAACGAGAACGGAGTCTTTCTCTACGAGTCAAATTCCTTCCGGATTCGATCGTCTGTAAAGCTGGAGGCCGCATTGCTCGCAAACTTTGCCGCGAGTGCTGAAGCGGTGGCACAGGTAATGCAGAAGATTCCCCTGCCCTTATTTGCGCCTCCCAAGAACTCCAGGGGGCTCATTGAAATCACCAGCGATGTTGAGGCTTACCGGAAGGCCGGAGGGGCTCCCGGCACCGCTGGTTACTATGATGGCCGAAATGGTCGGATCATCGTGCAATGGGATCAACTCAATCGCAAATCGAGTGGCTCAAAACTGATTCATCGACCGGCATTCGATCTTCTCGTTCACGAGCTCACCCATCTTTGCATGGGAAAATGGCTTTGGAAGATGGAACCCTGGCTCGTCGAGGGAACTGCTGAATATTTTGCGGCCGCACATCTGACCAATGGTCAGTTCGATTTCATCAGGATTGATTCACAGATCCGCAACCACATTCAAAAATTGACCCCTGTAAAAGAGGGAAAGGAAACGGTGACAATGAAAATGGAGTCGTTGCTGAAACTCAGCTCCAAAGACTGGCTTCATCGGACGGCCGGGCTTTCTCCGGAAGAGGCGCTCAAGTCATATACCGCCGCCCTGCTCCTCACCCACTATGCCTTCCACGGAGGATCGGAGAGAAGAAAAGAGGTTCGGACCTATCTCGAAGCTCTAGAAGAGGTCACCTTCATCCGCGAAAAGAAGCCAGTCCTGTTTCCTCTAGCGGAGGCGGCTAAGATCGAAACCAGAATCCAAAGTTACTGGCGAAACAAAGGACTAAAACTTGGATTTGAATAACCTTAGAGATTCTTTTTCACCGTTGCATCACGCAGGTCGTTTTTCTTGCCGAAAAGGTGATCTTGAAGAAACTTTTCGATTGTTTTTTGGACTGATTCACCAAATCCCTGCCCATGTCCGCCTCCTTCGACAGTCAGTAAAATTGAGGGGATCAGTGCTTCGTCCAGCTTTCGATCAAAATCCAGCCCTTGTTTGTAGGGAACAAGGCG
>CALFSW010000121.1 GCA_937916505.1 uncultured Verrucomicrobiales bacterium
TGTCTGCTTGCTTGGCTTGTTCTTTCCTTTTTCTTTTCTCTGCTTTCGGGTCTACCGTTGAAAAGGCATCGTTCAACGTTTCCATATCGGCCTTAAGCTGGGCATGCATCTCCTCTAGCTTTGGACTATATGCAGGATTATGGGCGAGGTTATCCAACTCCCACGGATCATTTTTAATATTATATAGTTCAAACTCAGGATGCTTCACAACACGGTCGATTTTTGCCTGGGCCGCAGGATCCGTTTGGGCTTTTCCCAGCCATTCTCTCCAGGCTTTGGCAAAAAACTTACCGCTTTTGGGCTCCATCAAAACATCAAGGAAGTAATCAACCTTCCGTTCAGGATTCCAGACCAGTTTGAATTCTTTATTGCGAATGGCTCTTTGAGTATATCCGCCGGCCTGATGAATCAGATAAGCATGTTCGCGATGATGAGAGGTTTCTCCATTTAACACGGAGAACAAACTCTCGCCGTCCGTCGCAGGAGCCACTCCTCCGGCAATGTCCACTAAGGTAGAAGCAATGTCACTATACATAGCAACTGCGTCGGTGACGGCCGGCTTAATTTTACCCGGCCAGCGCACCAGGCAGAGTGCCTTGGTTCCGTAGTCGTAGATCGACCATTTGCCATTCGGCAATGCGGTTCCCTGTTCACTCAAAAAGATCAGTACCGTGTTTTCTGCCAGCTTCATATCGTCCAGCAGCTTCATGGTAGCGCCCACCTGATCGTCGAGAACTTCAACTTCAGCCGCGTGTATCGCCAAAGCTTCACGTGTAACAGGGGTATCCACCATGTGAGGCGGAACGACTATTTGATCCAAGGGAAAATTTGTCGGATCGCCCATCGTCCACGGGTGATGCGCATGAACGGAAGCAACCACCACGCAAAATGGTTTATTTTCTGACTGAGAGCTTTCAATAAACTGTTTTATCCCACTCATCTCCCAGGTAGGGGCGCTATCATTACCATTGCTGGTAAACCCGGGAACTTTATGAAAATCCGCTGTATTAAAATGGGTCTTCCCGGTCAGACCGACCTTATAGCCTAAATCTCCCAGGAAGTTGGCTATACTTTTGTAGTCCCCCCTGGGTTTACTACCATTGCTGTAAACCCCACTGCTCGGCGGCAACAATCCAGTATAGAGCTCGTGTCGCAGAGGACCACACTGGGCCACGGAACCCATGAAATTGGTAAAACGAACCCCCTGGCCAGCAAGGCTGTCAATATTCGGAGTCCGGGTATACAAGCCCGAATCATTACAGCCGAAGCTTGACCAGCTGACGTCGTCCGCCAGCACAATGACAAAGTTGGGTTTTTCTTCCGCTATTACTGATGTCGCAACAATTACCGCCAGCACAGCACTGACCCAAAGTCGTATTGATTTTTTCATTACTTATCTTACTCCTTATCGAGTTTTTAGTTTAAATACCCACACCCTCTCGCCGTTTTACTATTTTACTTTTAGCCTTTCTGTCATCGATTCGTTTGTTCGGATTGGATTCCAGCACTTTGGCCAGACGATCCGCGATTTCCGGATACTCATCGATCACGTTGTTCGATTCGCCGATGTCGTTCTTCAGATTATAGAGCGTCGGACCTTTATGTTCCCGCGTGGTTTCCTTCACCTTGAAGTTTTCCCTGGAATGATATTTCCAGTCGCCGTGCCGCACCGCGCTCTGGTTGTAGAAGAAATATTCGTGCGGTGATTTCGCGCCGGGCTGATTCGTCAACAGGTCGAGAATGTCTTTCCCGTCCAGGGGCTGGACCGTCGGCAAGGCCGCCCCCGTGATGGCTGCGAAGGTAGGCAGCAAATCGATAGTCGCGGCCAACTCGTCGCATTCCGTTCCCGCAGGTATACGCCCTGGCCATTTCATGATACACGGCACGCGCTGTCCGCCCTCGAAAGTGGTCATCTTTCCCTCGAACAAGGGCAAAGCGCTTCCACCATTTTCCTTCATGATCAGCCACGGTCCGTTGTCCGAGGTGAAGATCACGAGAGTGTTCTCCTCGACGCCCAAGGCTTTAAGGTGATCCAAAACGCGACCGGTGTTGAAATCGATTTCTTCGATCACGTCGCCATAAAGGCCCCGCTCGCTCTTCCCTTCAAATTCGGGAGAAACATACAACGGAATGTGGGGCATTGAATGGGCCAGGTAGAAGAAGAACGGCTTCTCCTCCTTCACGCTCTCGGAAATAAATTGGATGCCCTCGTCCGTGAAGCGGCGCGTGATCGTCGTCTGATCTGCCGGAAATTCGATACACTCCTCATCGCGCATGAGCGGCACCTTGTTTTTCATCGACACCGGATTGCTCCCGTTACGCAACTTGCCGGCGAACGCTTCTTTCAGCGTTTCATGGCTCTGTCCTTCGCGGAACACGCAGTCATCCGCGTATTTCATGGTGGATGCGGGAAACATGTCGTTGCTGTAGGGAATGCCGTAGTAGGAGTCGAAGCCCTGATTCGTCGGCAGATATTTCAGCTTGTCACCGAGGTGCCATTTGCCCACGGCCGCGGTGTTGTAGCCCACGGTCTTCAACATTTCCGCGATCGTCACCTGCTCGGGTTCAAGCCCCCCTTTGCCGCGGTCCGGGAAATAGACGCTCGGCACGCCCACGCGGTTCGGATAGCATCCCGTCAGCAAGGCGGCACGCGAGGGTGAGCAAACCGAAGACGCCACCATGAAACTCGTGAACTTCATACCTTCCGCAGCCATTTGGTCGACCCGCGGTGTTTTAATGTCGGGCGAACCGAAACAGCCAAGGTCCTGATAGCCCTGATCGTCGTTAAAGATTATAACGATGTTCGGTTGCTTTGCTCCCGCCACGGTGAGTGCGGCGACTGCCACAACACATGTCATTATCAGCCATTTTTTCATATTCTCAAAATTCAGGGTTATTGCTTTTCAACACTGCGGAACTGCTGCCGCAATTCGGCTACTTCTTCTCCCGCTGCGCTTTCCGCGCCTGCCGCTCCGCCTTCTTCGAGGCATTGCCCGATTCGGCGGGCTTTTTATTGTTCTGCTTCTTTGCCTGGTTCTGCTTTTTCACGTCGCCATCGAACTGGCCCATGTAGCCTCGCATGTCCTCGAGGATGTCCTCGTACGAACCAGCAGGCATGGCATTGCCACCGGGAATGAATTCGCCAAAGGGACGGTCGGGAAAGCGTTTGAGCTCCTGGACCAACAGCTTTTTCATCTCTTCGAGCGTTCCGCCAAACTCGGGATTGGAGGCAAGGTTCTTGGTCTCCTCCGGATTGGAGGCTATATTATAGAGTTGGTCATAGCTCATGCTTTCGGGGTTTCCGCGCCCGCGTGAAATCCCGCCACTCAGGCCAGTAAGCGTCTTCTCCAGTAAGCGCTCGTTCTTGCGCATCTCTTCCACCTGGTCCTTGGTAAAGCGCAGGGCCATGTAGCTCCAGTCCTTGGTGCGCACGGCGCGCGAGGCGCCCATCTCGGCATAGACATATTCGCGCACATCCGCTTGGGGGTTCTTGAACAGCGGCGCCAAGCTCACGCCGTCCATCTTGTAGCCCTTCGGTATCTTGGCGCCGGCAACATCGAACCAAGTCGGTACAAAGTCGGTGTTCTGGACGAGCGCATCGCTCTGAGCTCCCTTCGGCATGCCGTTCGGCCAGCGCATGATGCAGGGCACCTCGGTACCACGCTGGCGGTAGAGCGAGCCCTTGCGATTCGAACCGTGGTCGGCAACGAACAGGACAATGGTATTGTCGGCGATGCCAAGATCGTCGAGCTTGTCGAGCACCAGCCCGAGGCTGTCGTCCATCCAGAGATAGCCCGCCTCGTTTGCCGTCAGCCCGGCGGTCGTAATCCGCTTCATGACGCTGTCGCGATCCATCAGGCCGATAGGTTCCT
>CALFSW010000122.1 GCA_937916505.1 uncultured Verrucomicrobiales bacterium
ACAAAGGCCACCACGATTACGAATGTGAAAGGAATCTCTTTTGCAGTCGATAAGCAAAAAGGCGGCTACCCGAGTATCTATAATCACGAGCAATTCTTAAACCTTGAAGCCGTTCGAGATTTCTCTGATCTCTTTGATGAATTCTTTATCGATCTCACGGATATTGGCTCGGGATCAAAAGAGAAGCTGGATAAAGTGAAACTTGTTCAAGAATTTGAGAAGTTCCTTGTTGATGAGAATCAAACAAAAGTCGCCCTCCATGACATGGTGGCGGTGAAAACAAATGCTCAATACGTGCAGGGTCTTTAGTCGTTTAAGTTGCGGGCGAACTGAACTAATAGGAATTTTACTTTTTAAGGTGGGTTATGACGCCTCGATCCTGTTGGATAGGTGCATGAAGGTTCCGAAATTCAAGAAATGTTGACTGACCCCTAAAATGAATCCATGGCCCCCATCTCTCCGTGATGACCCAACTTACTGAGCCCTTCGCGGGCCAATTGATGAATGAAGGCAACGGTTGGCTCTTCGGGTGTCGGTTCTGCTTCAGGCATCGCATCAGCGTCGCCGCTGGTTTCGAGAGCGAACTCTTTTCCTACCTGGTCGGCTGGAATCTTGGCGTGTTTGCCGTCGCAAAATGGGGCGTTGGCAGTTTGCTTGCATTGGCAGAGGTAGGCTTCTCCGTCCTCTTCCGCGACGAATGACTTGGGTGCAAAATTCGTCCCTTTGTGCGAGCCGTCGCAGAAGGGTTGATTGGCCGATTTTCCGCAGGTGCAGAAGTAATATTCTTCGCCTGCCTTGAGGTCGACGGGAGTGGGCTTGTTGTCAGCAACGGTGGGTTTGTTCATGATGGTGGGGATATTGTTTGTTAGCTTGCGAACGCTTGAACCGCACTGTTCAGCTCCGTTTCGAGCGCTGCGTCGGAAATGCCATCTGCCGAGAAGTGGTCATAGAACGAAGGCAGACTGAAGGTGGCTTTGAGATTGGCTCCCATGCGTGGGAAGGTTGCTTTGGCTGCGTCGAGAACCGTGGCACCACCGCGTCCACCGGGGGAACTGGCCATCAGTAACATGGGCTTGTCTGACCAAACGTTTTGGTCAATCCGGGAAACCCAGTCATATAGATTTTTGAAGGCTGCTGCGTAGGATCCGTTGTGTTCGGCCAGGGAAACAATGATTCCGTCGTGGCTGTTGATGAGGTCTTTGAAGGCCTGTGCATCGGCCGGGATTCCGTTAGTTTCTTCTTCATCCGAACTGTAGATGGGCAGGGTGAATTGACTCAGGTCGAGGTTGGTCACCTCTCCGGCGGGAACTTTCCCAGCGGCGTGGTTGGCGAGTTGACGATTGATGGAGGAGGAACTGGTTGAGCCTCCGAAAGCGAGAATTTTCATGAAATAGTGATTCGAGTTCGAGTGTTAGTTCACCAGCTTGGCAAAGGAGGACCTTCCTGCCCAGAGCAAAAACGCAGAGAGAACGGCAACAAGGATGACGGGTGGTTGAGTGAGTCCACCGGGAGCGACGAAGGTATTGAACGCGAGGATGTTGATGACAATCGGTCCCAGCACGAGAAGTCCGATGTTCCTGGTCTTGGGAACCGCGACGAGAATGCCTCCGAGGATTTCGAGCACCTTCACGAAGGTCAGGTAGCTAGATCCGTACATCGCGCCCATGAAGGCTGCGGCCGGGGTGCCTTCAGCAGGCGATGGCATCGGTATGAAATGGAGGAAGAAATTGAGTCCGAAGACAATGAATAGCAGGCCCAGCAGGCCTCCCGCGATGAGTGCGATTTTGTTTTGCATGACTTTTGTTTTTGGTAATTGGTTCAGGAAAGGCGGAAGAGGAGGAATTTGCTATCGGCGGTTGCTGTGATTTCGAAAGCTTCATTGGCGTCTTCGACGGCAAGGCCGTCAGCAGTGCTGAGTGATTCCCCGAGAACTGAGACGTTTCCTGAGATGACTTGAATCCAGGCGTGGGACATTTTTTCCGAGGCGGGAACCGTAACGGTTTGATCTGCTCCCGTGTCTCCGGATTCCGTCTGACCAAAAAAGATCTCGGCGTCCTGTCGGATTTCGGTTGAGCCGTCCCGACCGTCGCCGGAGTAGAGCAAAGTGAGGTCGTTGGGCTTCGCGATTTCCGCGAGATGTTTTTCCATGTAGCGGGGGGTGCCTCCCGGTTTGTTGGGGTGCAGCCAGATTTGGTAGAGGTGAGTTTGTTCCGTTTTTGACGGATTAAACTCACTGTGTTCGATGCCGCTCCCAGCGCTCATGTACTGAAGATTTCCGGGAACGAGGACGGCGCCATGGCCAAGACTGTCACGGTGTTCGAGCTGACCCTCGATGATGTAAGTGAAGATCTCCATGTCAGAGTGTGGGTGAGTTGGAAATCCTCCTTCCTGTTGAATCGTGTCATTGTTCATGACTCGAAGCGATTTGAACCCCATGTGATCGGGATCAAAGTAACCCGAGAAAGAGAAGGTGAAGCGAGCCTGAAGCCAACCGTGATCAGCACGGCCTCTTTCGGCAGCTACGCGTTTCGTGGTTGTGGGAGCCATGATTTCTCTCATGTGCTCATCATTCTCTGTTTCATTGAATACGACCAATGCCTTGTTTTTGGGTAGGTATGCGTATTAGTTATACCGATGGAACTGCGACACCTGCGATATTTTGTGATGGCGGCCGAGGAGGCCAACATGAGTCGAGCGGCGGCCCGGCTGAATGTGTCGCAGCCAGCGGTCTCGCGTCAGATCAAGGATTTGGAGGAGGAGTTAGGATTGCCTTTGTTTGTCAGGGAGCCGAATGGGCTTAGCCTGACCGAGGGTGGCGCGGCGGCATTGGCTCATGCACGCGAGATTTTGCGCCAGTCCAATACGATGGTGGAGGCCATGGAGGCCATGGCGAATCGCGAGGCAACGGTAACGGTGAAGGTGGGATTTCTTCCTACGGCATTGCCCGGATTTCTGGCTGATGGAATGCGGCAGTTCAATCGCAAATACAAAAATGTATCGGTGCAGATTTTTGAAATGACGCCGACGGAGCAGGAGGAAGCGTTGCGAGATGGGGAGATCGACCTCGCCTTGATAGGAGAGCTTTGTCCGAATGTGAAAAAGGACTATCACGTGGATACGATTCGGCGCACAGAAATGGCGATGGTGTTGCCGGATGACCACCCCTTGGCCGGAAGAAAATCGGTCAATTTGTCAGAGTTTGGTGAAGAAACCTTTGTGACGCTTCATGAAAAACATTTTCCGGGGCGTCCTCAGATGATGGCGGACATGTTTTCCAAGGCGGGGATCAATCCAGAGGTGACGATGCACGCCAAAGGATTGTCGGAGTTGCTAGGTCTGGTCGGTGGGGGAGCAGGTGTGGCCATGGCGCCGGCAGATATGGTTCAGTTGCCTCATCACGGCGTCGTTTTTGTGAAGATGAAAAAGCCGAAACTGTCTTTGTTGTTTTCGGCCGCCTGGAGAAAAACGGGCGATCTGTCAGGAGTCGAGGCACTTGTGGCGTTGTTGAAGTGAGTGGAGTAGCGAGCAGACAGGATTTGGGGGGGTATTAGGTCTGTCTCGACTTGCTCGCTCAGGCCTGTGTGGCCGAAATTTCGTGCCGGTCGTATTTAGCAACAGGGAAGGTTGCAATCGCACGGCTTCGCGTTACCGGTTTTTCCCTTTGAGTACTTCAATTTCAGCTTCCACAAATTCGGTTTCCGCCACCGACGTACGCGAAATTTCGCGGCGCCGAACTTTTGCGATTATTTCTCACCCGGATGCAGGGAAAACGACGCTCACTGAAAAACTGCTTCTTTACGGGGGAGCGATCGGCTTGGCAGGGAGCGTTACTTCTAAAAAAGAACAACAGTCCACCTCCAGTGACTGGATGGC
>CALFSW010000123.1 GCA_937916505.1 uncultured Verrucomicrobiales bacterium
TCAAAAATGCAACCGAGGTATCCATCACGCCCATATCATCGACGAGGAACACCATCACGTTCGGTTTCTTCGTCTCCCCGAACACCATCCCCAACATCCCAAAAAAAATCACCAGCTGCTTCATCTTGGTAACATCTCAACCCCAAGCAGCCCTGACAAGACAAGAAAGATTCCCAAACCGAGTCCCTCAATCCCAGCCCCACCAAAATCAAAAACAAGGGCCGCTCGGACCCTTACGCTCGACTGCACTTCGGGCCCATCCAAAATCGAATGCGAGTTCCTCGCCATCGACGGCAACCAACCATTGCGCAAAAAAATCCTCCGCCACATGCCGTGACGGAGGATTTTAAATTCTTTAATTCGGAAGGCGCTACCCAGCACCAACCTTTTCCTTCTACTTCTTGGCTGCCGCGGCCAGCTCCTTGATCTTGATGTTCTTGAAACTCACGATGTCGCCGTGACCGCAAAAGGCGATGTGCCCCTTGCGGCGCTTCGCCCCCTCGTGCTTTGGCTTGGCCTTGTTCACTTCGTCGAGGTTGGCCTCCATGATCACGGTGCCATTGAGCTCCACTTTGACGTGCGGCCCGTTGATAGTCACAGTCTCCTTATTCCACTCACCGACGGGCTTGAGATGACCCTTTTTCGAAGCAACCAAGGTGTAGAGTCCGCCATGGAACTGGTAGTCCTTCAAGTTGGCATACTTGGGGTGGGTGTTATCGAGAATCTGAATTTCCATCCCGGTATAAGCGGCATCACCCTTGCCCGGATAGTGAACGCCCAGCCCGTTGTTTGCGCCGGGAGTGAGCTTGAATTCAAATTTCAACACGTAGTTGGAATATTCCTTCTCGGTTTGAAGAACGCGGCACTTCTTGGTCGAAGTGATGGTGCCATCCTTGGCGACGTAACCGGCGTGCTCGGTCTTATCCTTGCCTCCCCAGTTGGTGAAGTCCTTGCCGTTGAACAGATCAACGAATTCCCCTGCATAGGCAGAGCTGATGGTGGCCAGAGCCAGAAGTAGTGATTTCATAATTTTTAAGGTTATCGTTAAAGTTCTACGGTTTTGCCGGTGCGGAAGCTTTCATCGGCGGCCGCGACAATGCGCATTGAGCTGAGGGCGTCGTCCATGTGATCAGAAAGATCGAGATCATCGTGGATCGCCTTGAGGAAGTATTCCTGCTCGCGATGGCAGAGGCCATCGTGGTCCGGTTCGTCGTCGGTCATGATCCAGTCGTCCTGTTTCACGAATTTTCCCTCTTCATTCAATTCACTGTGGTGAAGGCGGAGCGACTCGGTTTTGGAGTGGGAATCGACATCAGCCGAAGCCCCCTCACCAGCGGCATCCTTGGCACAGATCGTGACGCAGCCCTTGGGCCCCACCACGTCCTTCACGAAGAAAGCGGTCTCGCTCATCATCGGTCCCCAACCGGCTTCATACCAACCCACGCTGCCGTCCTCAAAAGTCACCTGCAAGTGACCGTAGTTGATCTTTCCCTCGGGAAGCTCATCGCTGAGGCGCGCCCCAATCCCACTCACGCGGATCGGCTTGCTACGGGTCATTTGACACATCACATCCACGTAGTGCACCCCGCAATCCACGATGGGGGAAATGGACGACATGAGATTCTTGTGAGTCTCCCAATTGTCCCCGCTCGACTGCTGGTTGAGGTTCATGCGCATCACCAGCGGCTTGCCGAGAGTTTGGGACACCTCGATGAATTTGATCCAGCTGGGGTGGTGACGGAGAATGTATCCAATCACCAGCTTCCGGCCGGTCTCACGGGCTTTCGCCACGATTTCCTCCGCCTCTGCCACCGTTTCGGCAAGGGGTTTTTCGATGAAGACATCGGCACCGGCTTCCATGGCAGCCTTGGCAAACTCGGCATGGGTGTCCGGGTAGGTGGAAATCGAAACCGCGTCGGGCTTTGTCGCCTCCAAGGCCTCGGCGTAATCGCCAAACTCGGGATAGTTTGAGCCAAGGTCGGCATTGAGCGCCTTCCGGCTCCCTTCCGAACGGGTCACAATCCCACAGATCTCAAATCCATCGATTGCGTGGTAAGCCCGGGCATGGGAAGTCCCCATGTTGCCGGCTCCGACACATAATACTTTAATCGTCTTGCTCATTATTTTTAAGTTCTTGTTCTTGCTGCAGTGCCAGCTCCGGATCGATCGCAGGCTTCCCCTTTCGTAGGACTCCAATCGCGCGGGAAAACTTCACCATTCCGCCGATCACACATCCCACGATGATGATCGCAACGGTAATGCCGGCCCAATCTCCGGCGTGAAGTGCAAGGATCATGATTCCGCTTTTTCAACGTCGACCTTGTCCCGGAAGAAGAGGAGGAAGAAACCAAGCACTCCTGCTGCAAAAATTGCCGGGAAGAGCCACAGATTCTTCCAGTTGATTGACTTAAGCTGCTTTAAACGCAGCTCGCCTTTCTCTGCTTCGAGTTTTTCTTTTGAAGCCAGCAGCTCATCCGTTTCACCCTTCTCGAGACTCTCATTCACCACTTTGAGCTCGGCTTCTTTTGCTTGAACCTTCTCTCCGTATTCCGCAACTGCCGCTGGAGACTCACGCTTTTCAACCATCCCTGCGACCTGGGCTCCAATCAACATCCCGATCCCGAGAGTGAATAGAACCAACAAACCCTGTGCTTGTGCCCGGATTCCCGGAGGAGCTTTCTTATCGGTGTATATTTGTCCGGTGACGAAGAAGAAGTCATAGCAAATGCCATGAATAATCACCCCGATCAAGATCATCCAGACCACTTGATCCGGAGCACCAAAGGCAAAGAGGAGGTAACGCCCCACCCAGGCCAACATCCCGACCGCGAGCATCTTCTTCACTCCAAGACGGGCAAAGAAGAAAGGCATGACCAACATGAAGAAAATCTCGGACATTTGCCCGTAGCTCATCGTCTGGCCGATTGGGAGCTCGGTCATCTCAACCACCCGGCTGGTGATCTGATAGTAAAATGCCAGAGGAATACAGATCAGCATCGAACTCACCAGGAACACCAGGTAAGACCGATCCTTGAGCATCACCAATGCATCCAAGCCAAAGACATCTTTAATGCCAGCCTTGCCGGTTGCGGTTGGCGGAGTCGAAGGAAGAGTGAAACTGAAAAGCCCCAAAATTAGGGCCGCCCCGGCTGCGAGGTAGAACATTTCAACCTGCTTATCCCAGACCAAAAACGAAAGGCTCAATCCCGCGGCGATCCAGCCAATTGTTCCAAATACGCGGATCAGAGGAAACTGCTTCTCCGCGCTTTGAATATTCTTCATCGCAATCGTATTGGTCAGAGCAAGGGTCGGATAGTAGCAAAGCATGTGGCCAAAGAAGGCCCAGTTGATCACGGCAGGACTCACATCCGGCCCCATCATACCTGCCGCAACAAACATGATGACTCCTCCCACAATGTGCAGTACGCCCAAAACCCGTTGAGCCGGGAAGAAACGATCGGCAATCATACCAACAAAGAAAGGCGACAGTATCCCGGCAATTGGCCCCACCGAATAGGTCCAACTAAAATCCTCCGCCGTAAACCCGATCGTTCCCAAATAATTGGGTGCCGTAACATACCACGCCCCCCATATAAAGAACTGCAGGAACATCATGATCGACAGCTTGACTGTCGTGCCGCTTTTAATTTCACTCATAATTTTTGATTGTCGTTATTTGGTGTTTAAGCCTCGATTCGCGATCTCTTGCGATACGAGCTCGGGGTCATGTCATACATGCGCCGGAAGGCGCGGGTGAAACTTGTCAGGGATCCGAAACCGGTTTTCTCGGCAATCACGCCCAGATCCAGTTCACCCTGCTCGAGAAGATAGGTTGCCCGAACGAGTCGGACCGAACGCACGAAATTCCCAAGAGAAACCCCCGCCCCATCGCGAAAAACGGCCCGCAGGTAGCTTTCGGAAACACCCATCGCCTTTGAGAGAGCCGGCATCGCCAGATCGCCTTCCAAATTCTCCATCACGTGCTTCTTAATCTGCGCCACAAGATCGGCATCAGGCTCGACGACATTCCTGGCAGGCTCCGCTGATTCCATCACCTCGAAGACCTTGCCCAAGGCAATGCTCGCTCCCAAGCCGGACCCTTTCTCATACTCGGCCAGGAACTTCAAAAGCTGCTGCTTCGCCCTGGTATCGAGCTTCCGCCCCCCGCTGCGCCAGAGCTCCAGAATTTGCCGGGCCGAACCCTCCAACTCAAAAGTCACGTAGAGCCACGAAAAGTGCTCGGGGAGATCGACATAGTAATGAATCTGATGCGGGAAAAGCAAATGAGCCTCACCCTCGCAAATCTGACGCGTTTTTGTCTCCACTCCCATGCTCCCGCTTCCTTCAAGAGCCACCAAAAAGACATAACGCGAGTGCTGATCGTAACGCCCGGCTTTCGCCGAAATGCCATCCCACCCGCTGGTACGATGATCCTGCGCCATCCGGCAAAACGAAACAATCTCGCGGGGCAGAATTTCCCCACCCCAGTCCAGACCGCTAAAGTAGTCCTTGGGCTGTCCCAACCCATGGGCAACATCGATAAGCTGTTCGGTCTCTGACATCTTTTTATGATCCTGCCGCATCATTATCGAGAAACCAACCGACATTTCCATGATTTTGCAGAAAACTCGCCGGCACCTCCGGTCCCACTTCTCCGCTCATCGCCCTGAGCACAATTTCCCGCTTTGAGGCCCCCCGGGCCATCAAAACAATCCGGCGCGCTTCCAAAATCGTCGCCACTCCCATCGTGATGGCGTGAGTGGGCACGTTTTCCTCCCCCCCGAAGGCCGGAGCCGCATCCTCAATCGTCTTCCGCGCCAGGGTGATCCGACGGGTCCGGCTCTCCTCCCCGCTCCCCTTCTCATTAAAACCAATATGCCCTTCCCCTCCAATTCCAAGCAACTGCCAGTCAATGCCTCCCGCTTCCCGGATCGCCGCCTCGTATCCTGCCGCCGCCGCCTCGGCATCCTCAAAAATCGAGGGTGGGACCGAAACATTCCCCGGATCAATGTCCACGTGATCGAATAAATTCTGCCACATTTCCGCCCAATAACTCCTCTCATGGTCGCGGCCCAGTCCCTCATACTCATCCAAATTAAAGCTCACCACGTTCTGAAACGAGAGCCCTTCCTCGCGATGACGCCGAATCAACTCATGATAAAAGGGCAACGGGGTGCTTCCGGTGGCCAGGCCCAAGACAACTTTCTCTCCCCCGGCCGCTTTCCCTTTGATTAAAGCCTCCACCTCATCCGCCATCGCGCGGCAAATCTCTCCCACCTCACCCACTTGGGCCGTCTGCGAACTAAACTGCATTTTATGAATCAAAATCGAAAAGGCTTGTTGGCGCAATACGTAACCAATTTTGACTATTGATCAAGTCTCTCTTTTTTCGTAGCCTCGCTGAACAAATTCAACAACCTTTCAAGTAATAAAAACAACCTTACCAATTAAGACCCATGGACAATAATCGACGTACCATCATCAAAACCGGCACCGCAGCTGCCCTCGCCGCCGCCGTTCCCTCCATCCTCAAGGCGCAGAACACGCCGGATCAAATCAAAATCGGCGTCATCGGTTGCGGTGGCCGCGGCAGTGGCGCTCTCGGCCAGGCGATGAGCGCAGACCCGAATGTCATCCTCTGGGCCATCGGCGACGCCTTTGAAGGCGGAATCAAGAACGCCCTTGGAGTTGGGGGCCGTTTCAAAGAGCGTATGCAGGCTCCCAAAGAGCGCCAATTCATCGGGCTGGATGCTTACAAGGGTGTGATTGCATCCGGTGTTGATGTTGTCCTTCTCTGCACTCCTCCCCACTTCCGCCCCCAGCACCTTCGTGCCGCAGTGGAGGCTGGAAAGCACGCCTTTGTTGAGAAGCCCATGGCAATCGATATGCCCGGCATCAAATCTGTCATCGAGTCCGCCCAGATGGCCAAGAAAAAAGGAACGGCAATCCAGCACGGCTACTGCTGGCGCTATTCCCCGGCCAACCGCATCCTCTTCGATCAGATTCACTCAGGTGACCTTGGACGAGTGGTTTCGATCTACGGAACCTACTTTGCCAGCCCGGTGGCTCCTCTTTCCAATGAAACTAAAAAACCCGCCGGCATGGGAGATGTGGAGTTCCAAACGCGCTATTGGCAGAATTTTGAGTGGCTTAATGGGAGCCCCCTCGTCGAGCAATGCATCCATATCATCGACAAAGTCGCCTGGACGATGAAAGACGTGGCTCCAATCGCAGCAATAGCGAATGGAGGACGCTCCCATCGAGACGATCAGTCCAACGTCTTTGACCACTACGATGTCACTTACGAGTATCCGGGCGGGGTCTTTGCCCATGTGGGGCAACGGCAAATGATGAGAACACATGGCGAAAACATTCATCGTGTCATGTGTGAAAACGGGACCGCCGTCGGACCCTGGAAGGTCTATACCCAGGACAAATCAGGGAAGACCAATTGGCGATTTCGCAAACAGGAGGGCCAGGAGAACAACATGTATCAGGTTTGTCACAACGAGTTCTTCGCTGCCCTTCGCGCCGGCAAGATCATCAATACCGGTGAACAGATGGCCAAGTCCACCGCCCTCGGCCTTCTCGGCCGCGATGCTGCCCACACCGGAAAACGCATCAAGTGGGAGGATTATTGGAAGAGCGAGGAAGACCAGGCACCGGACGACATCCAGTTCGGCGATAGCTTCCCCGTCGCCCCCGTTCCCATCCCTGGCAAACCCCGCCCCGTGACCAAGCCCTCACGCGCCTAGGCTTCGCTATTAAGTCAATTTTTCAAGGCGTCCGCGGTTCCTTCCGCGGACGCCTTTTTCGCTGTCGGGATACGGAAGGTTTTTTACTGTCGCGTGCTCATGACGACGCGTCTTGGAACCCTTCCAATGATGATTCCGACCACCCGGGGATTGGCAACAGCGGAGGCTGGTATTCTCACTGACTTCCAGTCGCTATCAGTGGAGAAAATGAGGTTGAAATCCCCCGGCATCGAATCGTTCCACAAAAGAAAACCCGCAAGAGCATTGCTCCTGCGGGTTTGACTTAAATTTCCTAATTTAAGAACGGTGATTTACTCACCAGTCGTTCCGGCAGCTTCCTTGAGCTTTTCGGCAGCGGCGTCAGCAGCACTTTTAGCAGCTTCCTCGACTTTGTCTTCGGCAGCCTTGGCTTCGTCTTTAACAGCTTCGGCAGCGTCTTTGACTTTGTCTTCGGCAGCCTTGACTCCGTCTTTAACAGCATCAGTCGCTGCTTTGGCCTTTTCAATCGCTCCGTCCTTGATGTCCTTGATCTTTTCGCCGGTTGCTTCCGCGCCTTCCTTGATCTTGTCTTCGGCGGCCGCAGCGCCTTCCTTCACATCATCTTCTGCGGACTCAGCAGCATCTTTGGCTTTCTCTTTGGTCTCTTCACTGCAGGAAACAGCGAAAAAAGCGAATCCGGCCAAAGCCGAAAGAAGGAATGTTTTTGTAAGTTTCATAGTAACGTTGTTTGTTGGTTTCAGCTACACCTTAGCTCATGTTTTTGCCGAAATCGCAACAATTATCACTCCAAATTCATAAATTTTTATAATAGACGGCGAAGAAATTCACAGCCCAACCCGGAACCGGGAGGCTCTCTGAGAATCAAAGGCTTAATCAGCAAAGTGGGACCGGAAGCTCTCGGCACTTTGTCCGACGGACTCAATTTCCAAATCGATTGCGTCAATCTGCGTTTTCAAGCCTCCCTTCTCAAACTGATCCTTGAGTGCCAGAAGCTTATTCAAGTAGTTCTGCCGGAGGGATTCGACCTTGGTGTTAAAATTTTTGGTATTCCAGGTTTGTTTCTCGAGAGATTTGGCCAAGGCCTCCTGCACGTTAGCCGGCAGGTTCCCCAAATTGATCTCCCCCGAGAGATCCCCATCCTTGGGCGCATGCTCTTCCAAAGCCAAATAAGCGGCTTCATAGACCGTCTTTCTGTTCTTGGAAAGAAGCCGGAACCAAGTGCCCACCGTTGACATAAAGTAATCTTTGTTCCCCACAAGGGTCTTGTTGTAATCATCCACTTCCCTGGTCACAAGACGGCGACCAATTCCGCGAAGCTTGGCGAGTTGGCCGGCTGAGGCCCGGGGATTCTCTTTTGTCGGAGGCGGTGCTTGATCGGCATCATTACTCCACTCGATCAGGAATCCGGTCGCATTTCCCGCCCTCGGATTCGCGTCATCCCAACCAACGGCATCCGCCGACTGGAGATAACGCAACGCACTATCGGAGGAACCACCGTCCGGGGAATTGGGCGCCCAGGACGCCTTGGCCCAAGTTTCTCCGGTAATCCAAGTCCAGGTGTCGTCCTTGGTCCGTCGCCCCCCCAGCCAAACGGATTGGTCCGAAAGAAGCGAACTTTGGAGATAATCGCGGACAAAAATCCCCTCCAGAGGTTTCGAAATCACGACAAGGTGCCCTTCCGCTGTGCTCGCAATGAGATCAGCTTCATCCCAGGAGACCTCTTTTTGAATCAGCAGAAAGTTGCGATTTTCCTGTGAAACAGTCGTGGGAGGCCAGGCTGGACTCGGAGTCCCAAGCGTCGGAACAAGCCGCTCCAACTGGGCTGCAAGGGCCCCGACATTACTTCCATCGTTCGACCACTGGATCACAAAAGGGTTTTTTTCGCCATTCGGGCGGGCCTTGATGATTCCGGTATTCGTCAAGGCCGCGCAGTATCCCAGCGTGGTTCCGGGATCACGCATGGTCCACTCCTCGCCGGTCACCCAGGCCCATTGATTACGCCCGCTCGCACCGCCGCCAATCCAAACCCGCCTCATCTCATTGCCCATTCGCTTGGACAAAACATCGATGTCGGTTTGAGTCGTGGGAGCGGCCAAATGCCCGCCATGAATTTCCGCAAACTCGGAGGCTTCGGTCCAGGTCATGGGACTTTCGACAAAGAAAAGGAAGTGGCTGGTCCGGTCGATCGTGCCATCCGGGAAGCGGTCACGCCCTCCACCGTAAAGCCCTCCACGAAATTCTTCGAGCCGCTCCATGGGAGTCCTGGACTCTTCGACGGCAAGAATCTCCATGCGCTTCTTCTCACGTTCCGTCTCAAGCGCCTTCTCTTCGGCCGCAAGGCGTTGCTTTTCCACCGCATCACGGCGCTCCTTCTCCAGCCGGGCCTCGCGCTCGATTTCCGTATTTTTTTCCTTCAGTTCCCTGGCATCCCGCTCCTCCTTGAGCCTCTCCTGTTTCTTTTCGTAGAGTCCCCAGGTAAAGATGATGGTCGGGATAAGCGCGGCAATAATGATGAGGTTCCTGATAATGGGCCAATTGCTCCCGCTTCCCATTGCGATCGCAGGCGGGGTGGCGGCAACGACCGCGACATCCCGGGCCTCGTCAGGATTCCGCTCGGGCAGAGGAGTGAGCTTCGACTTCGGTTTACTCTCGCCTTTTTTAAGAGGAACCAATTTGGGCCTGCCCGGGTCCTTCCCGGATGAATTCGCGTCCGTGGTGAGACGCCGCTTCAGCGTGGTGGCCTGGACCTTGGGCCGATCGGAGCCCGTTTTAATAGATCTCCGCCCACTGGTAGCCAGGCTCGGAAGAATCTTTTCAAGCTCCTTGGCCATTTCCCCGGCATTCTGATATCGCAGGGCTGGATTTCGGCGGGTCGCTTTCTTGAAAATGGGGTCAAGCCGGGGATCAACCTTTGAGATCGAGGAAGGAGGACTGGCCGGTTCCTCGGGCATTTTACCGGTGAGAAGTTCATAGAGGATCACGCCCACCGCATAGATATCGGATTGGACTCCAACCCCTTTCTCGCTAGCAAAAACCTCGGGCGCGGCGTAGCCAGGCGTCCCGTAAATAGGGCCGTCTTCGTCGCTTTCGGAATCACTTGGAGAGGCCAGGCCAAAGTCACCGATCTTGGGCCTGGCACTTGGGTCGAGAAGGATATTGGCCGGCTTGATGTCCCGGTGAATGATTCCCGCATCATGTGCGTGCCCCAGTCCACGGCAGATCCCGATCACCAGCTCAACAGCGATCGTCTGGTCAATCGCCTTTCCGTAACTGGAATAGTAGAGCGATTTTCCTGCCACAAACTCCATCACAATGTAAGGCATCCCGTTGGCCTCACCAAAGTCGTAGATCCCAATCAAATTGGCATGGTTGAGCTTGGCCATGGCACGGGCCTCGGCCTGGAATTGATCGCGAAACGAGGAATCCCCAAATTCCTTGGGAAGGAGTTTGATGGCCACGGACCGGTCCAGCGATAGTTGGGTCGCTTTGTAAACCGCTCCCATCCCGCCGGTGGCGACGAGAGAAGTGACTTCATAGCCATCGAAAAGTTCCGATAATTCGGAGGGTTCCGGAGGATCAAATTGAATAGGGTCGCTCATGAAAATTGGAGGGGTGTCGGGGATTTGGACGGGATAGAGAAAAGGTGGCGAATCAAGGGAGCAGCGGCAATCCTTGATTTTCGAGGATGAAACGAACACACTTCGCGTCCAAAGCGACGATGGACGAAGAATTAATCTACGCGACCGTGGGAGAGGACGGTTTCACTCAATTAACCCGCGAATTTTACAAAAAGGTCAAAGTCGATGACCTGATCGGCCCGATGTATCCCGACCAGGACTGGTCGGGCTCGGAGGAGAGACTCCGGGACTTTCTCCTTTTCCGTTTTGGAGCGGATCAAAGATACCTGGTCAAAAGAGGCCACCCCAGGCTCCGTGGTCGCCACATGCCTTTTAAAATCGGGATCGCCGAGCGAGACCGCTGGCTCAAGCTGATGGGTGAGGCTGCCGATGACGCCATTGCCGACTCCGGAATCCGTTCCGCGATCATGGAGTTTTTCACTCAAGTGGCCGACTTCATGCGAAACCAACCCGAGGATTCCGCCTCAAATGAATGACTCGGTCTTGGAGCGCAGACTCCCGGTGCTGATTCTGATCGCGGCGGTCACTTTGGTGAGTTTGTTCGACTGGTCCCTCGGATTTGGGAGCTGGATGATGGTGCCCGACGATGTCGTTACGGCCTGGCAGGCTCTCAAAACAGGCGAGACCTCCGGCAATGTCCTTCAGGAGCTTTTCACCACCGTCTCCGCCGCATTCCTCCACGCCGATGGAAGTCACCTCATGGGCAATATGCTCTTCCTGTGGATCTTCGGCGTCGTGGTGCAGGAGCTCTGCGGGTGGAAATGGCTCATCGGAGTTTTCTTGATCACTGCCATCGGAGGGTCGATTGGTCAGATTTTACTCGATGTTGAGAGCGACATCCCAACTTTGGGTGCCAGCGGCGCAGTCATGGGAATGGAGGGGTTCTATTTCGGTCTGGCCACCTTGAGAACAAGGCCGGAGGCCCAGGTCTGGCCCATCGCCAGGCCGGTCAACTCAACAGAACTGGCGACCGCAGCGATCATCGGAGTGATGCTCGACTTCATGGGAGTCATCGGCCCCGACATGTCGGTCGCCTATGGCGCCCACATCGGAGGATTCATCACCGGGATTCTGATCAGCCTCATCGCCGATCGCTTCATTCGCTAGCGTGAACCCTGGATCAAGTTCAGCACCTCCTCACGCGAGGCTGAATTCGAGCGGAAAATCCCTCTCATTGAGGAAGTGACCGTCCGGGCTCCCGGCTTGCGAATCCCCCGCATCGACATGCAAAGGTGCTCGGCTTCCAGAACGACCGCCGCGCCCCTCGGAGAGAGTTTTGCATCAATGGCATTGGCGATTTCACCGGTGAGCCTCTCCTGAACCTGGGGCCGTTGCGCAAAGCCATCGACCAAACGAGCCAGCTTTGAAAGCCCGGTGATCCGACCATCTTTCTCAGGAAGGTAAGCCACATGGGCTTTCCCAAAAAAGGGAATCAGGTGGTGCTCACAGATTGAATAAAAAGAGATATCCCGGACCACGATGATTTCGTCATGCTCCACCTGAAAGGTCTTATCGAGGTGGTCCGACGGCTCTTCGCGAAGACCGCTGCAAATCTCGCCATACATTCGCGCGACCCGCGCCGGGGTATCGACAAGACCATCACGCTCCGGGTCCTCGCCGATGGCCCCTAATATTTCACGCACCGCATTTTCAATACGGGCAAAGTCAATGTCTTTGGAATCACTCATGGAGAACAACTGCCCGACTCATACACGATCCCATTCACTTTGACCAGCGGACCAGAGAGAAACTCGCTGTCAGCCTTCCGTTGATCGTTGAAACAATATGACTTTCATGATATTCTCAGCCATGGAAAAGGAGGGGGGAAACGGACACACTGGCGCAGACCAAATCAGGAAATTCATGGCGAACGACCCCCAGATCGAAGCCCTCGAAATTTCACGTGACGATCACCGCATCCGCGTCGCCACCATTGGACAGGTTGATGAAGAAGACCTCAGGGAGCGCATCGAAAACGTTCTGAAACAGGTCCAAAAGGACTATGGCAGGCTTGATTCCCTCACTCTCGATTCCGGCGACGAAATCCAGGCCCGTGAATCCGGTGAAACCACCGTGCTCGAAAAAGCCACCTGCGAAACCGCACCCAAGCTTTGGCAGTGGCGCAAGGTCCCCTGGCCCGCCATCGAAGAAGATCACGACGAAAACGAATGGCAGAAAATGGCCCTCTTTGCCGCGATCTGTGGCACCGTCGGGCTCATCGGATATGGCCTCTCCTTTCAAGAGAACATCCCCACCTTCATCCCCATCATTCTCTACATCATCGCGATGGTGGCCGGTGGTTGGGATGCTGCACAGGACACCTGGAAGCTCCTCCGCCAGGGAAAACTCGACATTCATTTCCTCATGATCGCAGTCGCGGTCGGTGCGTCCATCGTCGGCGCCTGGGGCGAAGGCGCACTTCTCCTGTTCCTCTTCTCCCTCTCGGGCGCGATGGAACATTTTGCCCTCTACCGCACCCGCCGGGAGATCGATTCCCTCTTCAAGGCAGCCCCCAAGGAGGCCACTGTCATCGGCGACGATGGCCGTGAGAGGCGCCTTTCGGTCTCGCGCATCCAGCCCGGCCAGCTCGTCATCGTCAAACCGGGCGACATCTTCCCGCTCGATTCCGAAGTCGAGCACGGCGAATCCGCAGCCGACGAATCCACCCTCACCGGCGAAGCAAATCCCATCCAAAAAACAAAGGGGCACTCCGTTTACAGTGGGACTCTCAACCTCTGGGGCGTCCTCAAAGTCCGCGTCCTGCGAAGCGCTTCCGAGAGTTCAATGCAAAAGATCATTCGCCTGATCCAAAACGCCCAGGACAGCAAGGCCCCCTCGCAAAGCTTCACCGATAAATTCGGCACCGGCTACACTTGGGCTGTTCTCACCCTGACCTTCGCCATGTTTTTCGTCTGGTGGCAGTTACTCGGCGTTGATCCGTTCAAGTCCACCCCGGAAAGCTTCTCCGCACTCTATCGTGCCATGACCCTCCTCGTCGTGGTCAGTCCCTGCGCCCTCGTCCTCTCCATTCCCTCGGCCATCCTCGCCGCCATCGCCTGGGGAGCCAAACACGGCATCCTTTTCAGAGGCGGAGCTGCTGTCGAAAAGCTCGCCCAAGTTGATCTCGTCGCCCTCGACAAAACCGGCACCCTCACCACCGGCGACCTCCGGGTGCAGGAGATCGAAAGCTTCCCGGACGGCCATCAGGATCGCCTTCTCGGCATCGCCGCCAGCCTCGAAGCCAACTCAACCCACCCCATTGCCACCGCCATTCTTGCTCGTGCCGAAGAGGACAATGTTGCCCCCATTGAGATCACGAATTTCCAATCCCTCACCGGCATGGGGCTGCGCGGGATGACCCCGGAAGGCGAAGTCCTCCTCGGCCGCCGCGACCTCCTCAAGGACGGCCCCCTCAAAGATCTCGTCGATCAAGCCTCAACCCTTGGCGTGGGCTATTCCGAAGTCTGGATCATCGCCAACGATGTCGCCGGACGCTTTATTCTCAAAGATAAGGTCCGCGAAAACTCAGCCTCCGTTTTGGCAACCTTGAAGGCCTCCGGCATCCGCCCCGTCATGCTCACCGGCGACCGGGCCGAGGCCGCCCTCGATGTCGCCCGCCAGCTCTCGCTCGACGAAGCCGACGTCCACGCCGGACTCTTCCCCGAGGACAAGGTCACCTTGGTTCAGGACTTCGGCAAAAAAGGCCACAAGGTCGCCATGGTGGGTGATGGTGTGAACGACGCCCCTTGCCTCGCCGCCGCCTACGTCTCGGTTGCGATGGGTGGAAGGGGCAGTGACGCCGCGCTCGAACAAAGCGAAGTGGTCCTCATGAATGACCGCATCGAAGGCTTCCACGATGCCATTCGCCTCAGTCGCAAGGCCCGCCGCATCATCCGGCAAAATCTCATCATCGCACTCGGTACCGTCATCCTCATGCTCATCCTCGCGCTGGGAGGAAATCTTCCTCTCACCTTCGGCGTCTTCGCCCATGAAGGCAGCACCGTCATCGTCTGCCTCAACAGCCTCCGGCTTTTGCTCTCCAAAATATAAACGTCATCGCGGGATAATTTCCCAATGCCTTGGCATTTCCCAGCTCTCCAGCGTCTTTCTCAACGAATCCCGCAAAATCTTTTTCTCGAGACCGGTCGTCACGGTCACGCAGATTTCCTCAAAGCGCTCGAAATCCGGACTCAGCGACTTCCCCACGCGAGCTCCTTCCACCCCGGGCACCGCCAACAAAGCTCGCTCAATCCTGGAAGGACTCACCTTCCGGCCGGCCACATTGATCGCGCCCGCCACGGATCCCGTCAGGATCAAACGGCCCCCTGTAAATCTCGCCTCGTCGGTCGTTCGGTATAAGCCCCCCTCAAATTCATCATCGCAAAGCCGTCGATCAGCCCCGATCGCCTGCGAGTCGCTCGCCACCAAAAGCCGCCCGTCATCCGCCACTTCGACCTTCACTCCGGGTAACAACCCGCCCACCTCGCCTTCTTCCTCCCGGAGCCCACCCAACCGGTCATAGGCAATCGCTCCCGTCTCGCTCGTTCCGTAAAAATTGTGAATCTTCAGCCCACTCTCTTCAAATGCCCCGTGCTCCATCTCTTTCGATAACGGAGCCCCGGCCGAAAGTGCCAAATCAATCGCAGCATGCCCCGTCACCCCGGTCTTCCACCAGGTTTTCCAAATCGCGGGGACCCCGGGCAGAAACACTTTTTCCTCCTGATTCAAAGCCGTCTCCATGAACATCGGCAAGGGCGCCGGCACGATGTGCAACGGAATCCCACCCAACAGAAGCGGCAACACCAGACATCCAAAGCCATACGAGTGAGCCAGCGAGATCGCCGCCAAACCCGGCCGCTCCGGCACCAAACCCAGCCCCACGATGTTCCTCCGCGCTTCCGCCCAAACCTCCTCCTCTCCGAAAAACAAACTTCGCTCCAACCCACTCGCCCCACACGCCTGCTTAATCAAACTCGTCCCCCCCGGTAAATCCCCTTCAATCGGCCTCAGGACATGCCGGTGATCCTCCATCAAGACAAGCGGCTTCCGATTCCGCCACGCCGCGATCAGGTTGGCAAAAAACTCCGGCGAATCGCCGTCTACCCGCCAAACATCCCCACTCTGTTCACACCTTCCCGCCTGATCATCAAGCTCGCCAAAGGTCACTTTTTTCCCGCTGCCCGCCTCCCAAAGCGCCACCCGGTCACCCGACCGTGCCACAACTTCCGACCACTTTTCAAACAGCATTTGACAGTGATGTAAGGCGTTTTAGTCTCGATGCCAAGAGCCGTCAGCCACTGCTCCACAAACTTCCCCATGCCACCATCTCCCGAACGCGTCTTCATCACTGGAATGGGCATGATTTCACCCATGGGATCCGACGAACCGTCGCACCTCACCTCCCTCCGCGCCGGCACCAACCACTTCCGCGAAATCGACTTTTTCGATGTCTCACGCCAACGCCTCGGCACCGCCGGCGTTGCCGATATCCCCGAAACCTTCGCGGGCACCAACCTTTCCTCCCGCCAGCAAAACCGCCTCGACCGCGGCGCCCGCATCCTCCTCCACACCACAAAGGAGGCCCTCGCCGACGCCTCCCTCTCTTCCGTCCCAAAAAACACCCCCTTCATCGTCGGCACCTCCGCCGGCGCCATGCCCCTCGGCGAGGAGTTCTTCAAAGCCGCCACCTCCTCCCCCATCCGGCGCGCGGGCCAATTCCAACGTGTCGAACACTACCAAATCCAGCGTCAGGTCGGCTCCACCCTCGAAGCCCTCGGCCTCCACGCCTACACCCAGATCATTTCCAACGCCTGCGCCTCCGGAGCCAACGCCATCGGCCACGCCTTTCACGCCCTCCGCAGCGGTCAAAGCACCCTCGCACTCGCGGGCGGATACGATGCCCTCTGCCAACTCGTCTTCGCGGGTTTCGATTCCCTCCAGGCCCTCGCCGTCTCCGGCATCCCCCGCCCTTTCGACGCCCATCGCGACGGACTCGCCCTCGGTGAAGGCGGAGCCATGATGGTTCTGGAAACCGAAACCTCCATGCTTGCCCGGAGAGCCACCCCCATCGCGGAAGTCACCGGCTACGGCATCTCCACCGACCTCCATCACCTCACCCAACCCAACCCCGAAGGCCTCGCCGCCATCCGCTCCATGTCCGCCGCCGCCAGGCAGGCCGACATTCCCCCCTCGCAAGTGCAATACCTCAACTCCCACGGCACCGGCACCCCGCTCAACGACATCGCCGAAGCCAACGCCATCACCACTTGGGCCGGCGATGACGCCAAAAACATCTCCGTCTCCTCCACCAAATCCGCAATGGGCCACCTCCTCGGCGGCGCCGGAGCCATCGAATCCGCAATCTGCCTGCTCGCTCTCAAGCACGGCATCCTCCCCGCCAGCCTCAATATCCGCGAGCCCGATCCCGCCTGCCAATTCGATCTCGTCCGCGCACCACGCGATGCCGAACTCCACACCGTTCTCACCAATTCCTTCGGCTTCGGCGGATCCAATGCCTCCCTCATTTTCCAAACGCCCACCTCGTAAACCGTGAATCATTCCCCTCTCTTCGTTCACGGCCACGGTGCCGTCTCCACCGCCGAATTCGATTCCGCTTCGCTCTATCAAGCCTGCCTTCACGAAGTCGACCTCCCCATCGAGCAACGTGAATACCCGCTCGGCGATGAAGGCACCGACTCCATTTCCTACCCCGGTCGCTCCGTCGACACCAAAGCCCTCCGCGGAATTCTCCCCAAGGCCCCCCGCCTCCGCCGCGCCAGCAACGTCACCAAATTCATGATGTCCGCCGCGCTTCAAGCCGTCCCCGCCGAACGCGTCGCCGCCAGCCAGGCCGGAGAATTCCGCCTCGGCATCATCGTTGCCTTCATGAATGGCTGCGTGAATTATTCCTGTCGCTTCTTTGCCGAAGTCCTCCAGGAACCCGCCCACGCCAGCCCCCTCATCTTCCCCGAAACCGTCTTCAACGCCCCCGCCAGTCACGTCGCCAGCCACCTCGCCTGCGACGGCCCCGTCTACACCCTCATCGGAGATAGCGCCACCTGGTTCTCCGCGGTGACGACCGCGCGCGACTGGTTCCAAAACGACCTCGCCGACGGCTGCCTCATCCTCGCCGGAGAAGAACTCGACCGCCTCACCTCCGAGGCCCTCAGCCTTTACTCCCGCCAACTCATCCCCACCGAAGGTGCCGCCGCCCTCTATCTCGAGCCCAATCCCTCCTCCATCGAGCTCACCGAACTCCACGGTCCCTTCCCCTACATCACCGGCGACCAGCGCAAAGAAGCCCTCGCCGAAGCCGTCCAAAAAATCCCCACCGACACCCTTCTCATCGATGGCCTCACCGGAGTCAACCGCAGCGACCGCGACGAACAAGCCGCCACCGATTCCCTGTCCAACAAACGCCTCTCCCCCCTCAAAACCCTCGGCGAACCGATGGGCCTCCGCGCCGGCTTCCAAACCATCGCCGCGCTCGAAGCCCTGAACTCCGACGCACCTCGTGCTTCCGTCCTCGCGAGCGGCGGAAACCAACACGCCTTCACCGCGGTGTTTGAGAAACGCTAAACTGCGTGGATGCCACCGGGCGCAAAAGGGCCAAAAAATGGAAACTTACCTTATTTAATAAATCGATACGCTAAGATCGCGACTCCTTCGCAATAAAATGAAACCTCACTTTGAGGCTCGCCTTGCCTGCCATTTTTCCTCAAAACCGCCGGGATGAAACTTCCCATTTCCGCCCTCGTCTTATTCTCCTTGCTCACCAGCTTCCTCTCCGCAGAGGAATCGGAATTCCGCACTGCCACCATCGATCTCGGCATCGTCGTGAGTGATCTCGACAAGTCCCTTAAATTCTACACCGAGGCCGTCGGCTTCACCGCCACCGGAGAGTTTGTTGCCAACAAGCAAGTCACCAAAGATTCAGGACTCAGTGCAGGTGAGGAACTGACCATCAAAAAACTCTCCCTCGGCACAGGAAAAGGAGCCACCACGATCAAGCTGATGCAATCCTCCCTCGAGAAGAGCAAGAAAAGCGATCAAACCTACATCACCAGCTCACTCGGCTTTAGCTACCTCACCATTCACGTCAACAGCACCAAGGTCGCTCTTGAGCGCCTCAAAAAAGCCGGAGTCAAAGTCCTTGCCAAAGGCCCTGCCAACATCCCCGGAAGTCAGGTTGCTCTCACCGTCATCAAGGATCCCGACGGCAATTTTGTCGAACTTGTCGGCCCTGCCGACCAAGAGTAGAAAGCCGGCGGCCACCTCGTCTGCGGACGAAACACAAATCTTGAGACGGTCGCCATCCGGCGGGTCGATTCCTTTCAGGTCCCTCCTTCCCGGGTCTTCCTGCCGATCATCAGCCGGAGATGACTTAATTTGAGGCTCTGAATCAGGTCTCGAATCTGATGAAATTGCCCATGCATTTTTTCGTCAATGGGTTATCACAACGATTGCCCGCTTCTTTTCTGCTTTTTGTTCTCTGGCTTCCCGCCCACGCCAGTCTCACCCTTTACGATCAGTCGATCACCGCGGATGAAGCGGGAGCCGGTCCTATTCCGGTCTCAAAGCTGACGGCAGCCGTTACCCTCAACGGCTCCAACAACAGTGCCTTCGACTTCGGAACCGTCTCCGGAGCGTCCACTTGCGAGTTTATCGTTGAAGGCGATCCCGTGGCAGGCGGAAGGGATGGATTCCTGGCTGTGGGTTCAAATTCCTCGAGCAGCTTGCGCTATGAACAATGGGACGACAGCGGCCAGCTCGGATTCACCCGGAGCGGCGTTGCCGACTACACCTTCAGCCCGCTGGTTCTTTCCCCCACGGAAGCAACCCACGTCGTCTATGTTTGGGACGGAGACGGCAGAATGGACCTTTATCTCGACGGGACCATGGTCGGACAAAACACCGCGGTCGCGAGCTCTTTCAACATGCCGACAGGTTCCGGATTCCTGGGAAACAATGCCGCCGGCAGCGAGGGGATGGTTGGCACCATTCACCGGGTCACCGTTTATAATGAAGCCCTCTCAAGCGACGACATTGTCCGACATTCCAATGCTTACAACGAAGTTCTCGAGCCTCCTGTAATCTCCGACTTCTCCGCTTCGCCCGGAGCTTTCCTCTCCCCGGGGAGCGCCACCCTCTCCTGGACAGTCACGGGAGCTGATTCACTTTCGATCAATGGAACGGACGTTTCCGGGCAAGCCCAATTCGGGGTCTCACCAACCACCACCACGGTCTACACCCTGACCGCCACAAACGACGACGGCCCCGTCACCCGGGATGTCACGGTCACCGTAAATCCAGCGCCTCAAATCACCACTTTCACCTCCGACCGCACCACCATTAACTCCGGAGAAGGTGTCTCTCTTTCGTGGGAGACCGAATTCGCCACGACCTGGTCAATCAGCCCGGGTCCCGGAGACGTCGCAGGACAAACCACAAACGGGAACGGCTCGGTCAGCGTTTCGCCCGGTGGCACCACCACCTATACCCTCACGACAGGAAGCGCCTTTGGTTCGGAAACAGCCGAAGTGACGGTGAGTGTGGCGATGGTGGCCAACCACCCGGTCATTTCGGAATTCATGGCCGACAACAACTCCGGCTTACCAGACGGCGACGGAGACTTTTCAGACTGGATCGAGATTTTTAACCCAACGGGATCCACGGTGAATCTGGGGTCCTATTACCTGACCGATGACGCCACCGATCTGATCAAGTGGCCCTTCTCTCCCTTGACGCTGGCACCGGGGGAACGGGCTATCATCTTCGCATCAGGAAAGGGTGATGGCGGACCCGCTGGAGAAATTCACACGAACTTCAAGCTGAGTGCAGCCGGAGAATATTTGGCCCTCATTGCGCCGGGGGGAACGACGATCCTTCAGGAGTTCGCCCCCACCTTTCCGGCTCTCGCCGGTGATGTTTCATATGGCATTCTCGCCGGTGATTTGTCCACCGCCCGGGTTCTTGGGAGCCCCACTCCCGGCCAGCCCAACAACCCCTCCATGCCCGCACCCCCGGAGGTTGCCTTTTCCCTCGGCTGCCGGACTTTTTCCGGAACCCTGAGTGTCAATTTATCCACCTCTTCTGCCGGAGCGATGATTTATTACACCACTGACGGGAGCGCTCCTTCTGCGGCCAACGGCACCCTTTATTCCTCTGCCGTGAGCATCAATGCCACCACTCATTTGCGCGCCATCGCGGTGCGGGAAGGTGTCAACGGGCCAATTTCAGGCGCATCCTACATTCGCCTTGCGGCTGATCTCGCTTCCTATGAATCGGACCTGCCCTTGATGATCATCGACAATTTTGGCGCCGGTACCGTTCCCGCCAAGGGATGGAGTGGCACCGGAGCAGGCGTCCAACAAGTGGCACGCCAAAGCGCGGTCTGGGCCACCTTTGAACGCGATGAAATAACCGGCATGGCGGCTTTCACCGACGCCCCCCAAATGATCAGTCGCACCGGGATCAGAGGACGCGGAGCCTTCTCCAGCACCTGGTCCCAGAAGCCCTACAGCGTGGAAGTCTGGGATGAGAGCAACAACGAAAAAGACGTTGAAGTTCTCGGCATGCCTGCTCACTCCGATTGGGTTCTCTACTACCCGGACACCGACAACAACAAGGATCCCGCCATGATGTTCAACACCTTCATGTATGAGTTGAGCAACAAGGTGGGACGATACGCCACCCGGATTCGGTGGGTCGAAGCCTTCGTGAACACCAACGGCGGGGATCTTTCCCTTGCCGACCGCCGCGGAGTCTACGCCATCTTTGAAAAAGTCTCCCGCGGAGACGGGCGACTCGAATTTGACAAGCTGAGCGAAGACGGAACCTCGGGCGGATGGTTGCTGGGCCTCAATCGCATGGATTCGGTTCCGGTCGGCGGCTACCCTGCCGAGAACGGGGCCACCCGGCCGCAGTTCTTTCATACCCGGGGGCCCAACCGCGTTTCCCAGACCTCACCCAACAGCGCCGGCGGAGGTGATGACATTCCGAGGCAAAGCAACGGCTATCTCAATTTTGATAATCCCAACGGTTATCGCATCACCGCAACGCAGCGGGCCGCCATTGAAGATTGGTTTGGAACCTTTGAGGACGTTCTTTACGACAACGCCCAATGGCTCGATCCCGTCGACGGCTACCGGAAGTATCTCGATCCCGAGGACTTCGTGGATTATTTCATGTTCAATAACCTGAGCCGAAACGGCGACGGCATGTTGATCAGCATGTTTCCGTGGAAGGGTGACGATGGCAAACTCCGCATGGGCCCAGCCTGGGACTACAACTGGAGCAGCTACTATATTGGCGGAGGCCCCACCGGAACCTTCCGGCATCGCGGCGATCGTTTGTGGTATGGACGCCTTTTCAACGACCCTGACTTTGAGCAACTCTACGTGGACCGTTGGTTCTATCATCGCGACCGGGCCATGAGTAATGCCGGGATGGAGTCCATCATCGACGGACAGGCTGCCGAAATCGGAACCACGAGGGCGATCCGACAAGGATTCTCAAGCGAAGCCGACTGGATGGGCGAACTCACGACCTTCAAAAACTGGCTCACGACCCGGGCCAATTGGTATGACGGTCAATTCACACCCCGGCCGGTCTACAACCAAAATGGCGGCGAGGTCCCCAACGGATTCCTTGCGACCTTTTCTCCGCCTCCCGGAACAATTTACTTCACCACCGATGGCAGCGACCCCCGGGCACCCGGAGGCAGTATTTCGCCGTCTGCCAAACAATATGACGGCGGAGTTCTCTTAACCACGGTGGTCAGTGAAGGCGACGCCGTAAAAGTCATCATCCCTACCGCAAGCACCCCTGCGACCGGCCTTGGCTGGACCTCTGCTGGCTTCGATGACTCCACGTGGATGTCAGGGACCACAGGCGTGGGATACGACCGGGTATCAACCTACGATTCCCACATCAACCTAAACCTCGATGACAGCATGGATGGTGAAAACACCTCGGCCTATCTCCGCATGGAATTCAACCTCGCTGATGCTGCGACCTATGACGTCATGAGATTAAAAATGAAGTACGACGACGGCTTCATCGCCTATCTCAACGGAGTTCCCATCGCCCGGGAGAATGCCCCCGGCACCCCGGTTTGGAATTCCGATGCCACCGGAGGACACCCCGACGGCGAAGCGGTCAACTTCGTTTCCTTTGAGGTCAGCGGCAATGTCGGAGCACTCGTCAACGGAATCAACGTTCTCGCCATCCATGGCTTGAATGACGGAATCGGAAGCTCTGATTTCCTCATCACTCCGGAACTCGAACTCGGGCAATCCTCTCTCGCCAACGGCCTGACTTTGACGGAATCCATGCTGATCACGGCCCGCACTCTTGTCGGCTCGGATTGGAGTGCTCCGGCCGAGGCCTACTTTCTGATCGATACCATTCCAGCCGATGCCGGAAATCTCGTGATCTCGGAGTTTCACTATCGTCCCTCGGACGTCGATGCATCAGAAATTGCGGCGGGCTTCAGTGATCGCGATGACTTTGAATTTATCGAGTTCATGAATAGCGGCAGCCAAACGATCAATCTTAGCGGAGTTCGGTTCATCGCAGGAATCACCTTCGATTTTTCCACTGCGGGAATCAGAACATTGGAACCGGGGGAGCACCTCCTCATTGTGAATGATCTCGCCGCCTTTGAACAACGATACGGAAATGCCCTTTCCAGTCAAATCGCGGGTGAATACTCCGGCAACCTCAGTAATGATGGCGAACTTCTGACACTCGTCGATGCCTCCGATCTCAACATCCACTCATTCACTTACAATGACCAATCACCCTGGCCCGAAGGAGCGGATGGTGACGGCTTCACTCTCGTCCTGATCAGCCCATCCCAACAACCTGTTCCCGATCATGGAGATCCTGCAAGCTGGCGGGCCAGCGTTGCAACCGGAGGATCGCCGGGAGAATCCGTCGGCACAAACTACCCTGACTGGAGAATCGCCAACGGCCTCCCGAATCCAGAAATCGATCCCGATCCCGACAAGGACGGACGCGATAACCTTCTGGAATACTTCGAAGGCACCGATCCAAATTCAGCGGATCATTCCAATGGCACCATCGCGATTGAGCCCCTCGTGGTCGAAGGAGTCACCAATGACTACATTGTCGTTCGATTCAAGCGCAGCCTCACCGCTGATGGTGTCATCATGATCCCCCAGATCTCAGATGATCTGGATCAATGGCTTGAAGGACCCGCGCACATTATTCTGTATGGCCGGGAGCGGATCGACGACACCCAGGAAGTCATCATCTTCAGATCCACCGAACCCGCAGGAGCACAACCCCGCAAATTCGGAAGGCTCAAGCTGCAATTGGAATAAGGTTCGGGTTAATGCGCTACGGGCGCCTGACCCTGAAGAATATTTGCGTCTCACCTTCGGGTAAGCTGATCGGTGTCGAAAATGTCCTGGTAGTGTCGTCAGCTGTCACGCTGTCATCGAGTTCGTTCCATTCAAGTAAGTCGAATGAGGTGTCGACCGTGTAGACCGCACCAGGAATCGAGTTCCAGACGATGGTGACTATTCCGGTCTCTTGGTTGAGGTCGATGGAGGTGATCTTGAACTCAGATGCACCAGCCCCGGTGACGAAGGCGTTGGCATGGCGAATGATATTGTCCCCGCCAATGTCGTTGTCGTAAATTGTCACCCGATGAATAGTGCCGAGCATTCCTTCGGTGCCTCCGGCATTGTTGCCGAGCACGCCCAGACCAGTAGGCATTTCAAAGGCCGAACCCACATTTGTTCCCGCGAGTTCACCGTCGATATAGAGGCTCATCGTCTGCAGATCTGGCTGCCATCGGTAAGCCACGTGCGTTGGGCCGGTCGGTGAGCTAAGCAATGCCGCATCGCCCTCTTCGGTGAACGTGTGATCCGCGACGCCGCCATGAGTGAATCCGAGTACCCCGGTGTCATCCCATTGCTCATAACGCAGACTGAAAGTCGAATTTTCTGCAACGGCAATGAAGCCATTGCGTCCACCGAGGTCAGGATCCCCTTGGAGGATGAACTCGAAAGTTGCATCGCCGGAGACAAGGCCGAAATCGAATGGGCTGCTATTGGTGGTATCAAAGGCCGACGGCACGGTCAGCAGGGCCTGGTAAGGAATCAGGCCGGTCCCGTCTCCGTGATCAGCCGCGATCACCGAGTCGTAGGCCGCCAGGAAACCTTCGTCGATCGGGGTGATGGCGCTGAGGGCTACGATTGTAACCGGGCTCCCCGGGTCGTCGCTGCCGATCTCAAGCTGGGCAACGTATCCGCCTGCGGAACCATCCGGGGTGAAAGTGACCTCAATGTTCCCGCTTCCACCGGCAGCGATGGGTGCCGGACCGACCGCAGAAAATTTGGCGGCGTCCGTTCCGGTAATTTCGAGCGTCCCCAAGGTTAAGGCACGGGTCCCACCGAGGTTTTGCACCTCGATCATCTCGCTCACTGCGACATCCGAGACACCGAAATCAAGCGATGTCTGGACACTAATCTGCGGGTCGCGGATCAACCCCGAGAGCTGCACTCCGGCCTCTGAATTCAGCGCGTCATTACTTGAAATGGTGAATGTGGCTTCAACATCCCCGTTTGCTCCTCCGGGATCAACGGTGTAGTCCAATACGACCTCCCCACCCGGATCAATGTTGAGCGGTAAGGCGGTATCGATCGTGAAGTAGTCGGCGTTTACCCCGGCCACCGTGACCGCGGTGATGGTTAGCACGTTTGCTTCGCCCAGGTTCTTCAAAGTGAGTCCGAACGATTGCGCCGCGCCATTGAGTGCGAGAACAACGCTTCCTGGAACGCCAATACCGGGATCCCCGGTCGTCAGCCAAGCATTCGCGTGTTGCTGAATCGTGGCGTCATCCACCGAACTATCGTAGGTTGTAATGCGGTGGATCGTACCGATCATCCCTTGGGTCCCACCATCACTTACGTTCCCGATTAAACCCGCACCCGACGGCATCTCGAATGTCGCTCCAGCAACGGTGCCGGAAAGGACTCCATCGATGAAGAGCTCCATCGTGTCCACCCCGTCCCAACGATAAGCGACGTGTGTGGGCTCGGTTGGCGATGGGATCGCCAGGTCGTAGTCAGCAACGCCTGAACGAGTGAATCCCAGAGTTCCGGTGTCGTTCCACTGCTCGTAACGCAGACTGTTGGCCCCATTTGTTCCCGCACCAATGTAGCCATTTTGACCACCAGCGACCGGATCCCCTTCGATGATCAACTCGATCGTCGCTGGTCCGGTGAGACTCCCAAAGTCGAATGCGCTCGCGTTGCTTCCGTCGAACACTGCGGGCGTGGTCAGGGCAGACGCATAGGGCAGGATGCCAGCTCCGCCGCCATGCGCGTCGTCGATTGCGGTATCATACAGGGCAAGGCTAGCGAACGAGGCTGGGGTCAGGATGACTCCGATGATCGCGAGCGCGGAGAAGAGTCTGGACACAAATGGGGATTGGGATTTCATCGTTTGATCATTTTAAGGTGCACCCGTGGATTTAACCTACGAGCAAATACTCTGGCATTCATATCAAACTCGAAGGAAAGATGACAAGACAATTACGGTTTATCATGATCGCTTTCGACAAATTTGATCAACACCCCTTTATTTTCCTGAAGAACCCTCGATCCAGTATCGGCCCTCGACCTTTTTCAAGCCGCCCACTTTCGAAGTCGACTTTCTACCCGATGGCCAGAGCACTTGAACTTCCAATGCTTTCAAATCATCAGCCTTGAGAGAGCCCACCGGAAAGAAGAGCCGGGGAGACGACTGGGAAAGATACCCTCCCCCGCTGCTGACTTGCTGCGTGACGGTTGGAAACGATTTTCCCGATAACGTCACCCGGGCCCCGGAGGCATCGATGTTTCCTCCTCCACCTTTGAGCTGGAGACACAGAAATTGATCGGGACTCATTTGCTCGGGATTGGCTTCGAAAACCATCGCCTTCCCGGCATTCACGGAGACATGGAAGTCCGGTAACCCGTCATTGTTGAGATCTGAAATCGTGAGGGCCTTGCCATCTCCGGAAACCAAAAGATGGCTTTTATCAGGCCAAATCGGGCTGAATTGACCTTTATTGTTCTTCAAAAGCAAACTCACGCCGCCATTCATGCGGCCCGTTTCCCGTTGGGGGCCGAAGAAATTCTGGACCACGTAAAGTTCGGGGTAGGCATCACCATCAATCGAAGTGAAGGCGAGACCAAATACCGGAGAGATCTGCGCGAGCCGGGGAAGTGGACGGAATTCAAATTTCGGAGGCCCACTTTTCTTCGTCACGTTGATCAGAATCCCGGACTCCAGAGTGTTTGCACTCAGCTTCTTCGACTTCGCCAAGGTATCATCGCCATAAATGTCATTCAGCGGCGCGACCGCGAAGGACTTGAAAGTCGGAAATTTCGTCTTCAATCCCGGCATGGCATTGCTGGAACAACTACGACCCCTGACCGGATAGAGGATCTTTCCTTCAAATTCGGCCTCCACAATTTTCGGCCGGCCGGCCCCATCCATGTCACCGTAGTAAAGCAAGACCGGGTGATCCTCCGAAGCATGATACTTGGAATTGAGCCCCACATTTCCAACCGCGTAGTCAAGATCGCCATCCGCATCGATATCCCCTGCCGCGATACTATTCCACCAGCCGAGGAGTTGCCCGACCCCACTGTCCTTGGTTTCATCGACCAACTGTCCCTTCTGATTGGGGAAGACCTTCACCGGACCCCATTCATGAGTCACGAGAAGATCAACCCAGCCGTCGGCATCGACATCCGACCAGAGCGCACTCGTGACCAGTCCGGTTTGGGCCAATGACTCAGGCGCTGCATTCGTGAAAGTCCCCTTCCCGTCGTTGAGTAAAAGCTGGCTCGCCGGAACCTCGGGATATCGCCCCGGGATCACCCGGCCACCCACAAAGAGATCCGTATCGCCATCGCGATCAAAATCCGCCGCACACACCACACTTCCGCTCTCAGTCACGCCTGGGAGAGCCGATGCCGGGGCCTTTGAAAAGTTCCCCTTTCCATCGTTCAGATAAAGACGATCACCCAAAACCGCGGCTCCGGGCTCACACTCCACACCACCGCTCACGACATAAAGATCCCGGTCACCATCGCCGTCGGCATCAAAAAACAAAGGTGCCATATCCTCACACTCCTTGTCGATTTTGAGACAATCGGGAGAGCGATCTTCGAACTTTCCATTTTCGTTAAAATACATCCGCCCGGCAAAACCACGCCCTTCCCCGATGAACACGTCGTCATCGCCGTCCCCGTCAACATCCCCCCACGCGACTCCCGGACCGAGTTGCGAATGCTTTTGAGGAAGAAGGGGCTGGCGTGCAAAGTCATCAAACACCATTTCGAAATGCTTCCCACCCGGAGGCTTTTCCATCCGGCTGAAAAGCGGGGCTTCTCCCTCTGGCTTCACAAAGTCGGATTGGTCCGGCTCGGTGATGGTATAAAAACGATCGGCCGGAAGATCCTTGAGGCTTTGGGTCACGCCACCCGGCCAGGCGATTTGCAATTCCCGAATCGTCGTATTCCCACCCAGTCCGAAATGAACGATGGGATCATCCGACGCATAAAAGCCACGGGATAGAGTGAGGTATCGGGTCAAAATCTCCCCATCCGCCATGATCGCTTTTAAGGTCGCTCCGATCCCGTAACGGTTCTTCTTTCCCTTTAAACGAATCTTCACGCGATGATTTCCATCTGCCGAATTGTTGCGATAAATGCTCACCGGATCCTCAAAATTATTGACCACCAGATCAAGATCACCGTCGCCATCCAAATCCCCCATCGCCGCTCCGAAACTGGCCGCTGCCTTCGCCAGCCCCCAACTCTCACCGACATTCTCGAACTTGAGATTGCCGAGATTTCGGAAAGCCAGATTGGTATCCTTCTTCGGCTCCGGACGAGCTTCATCCTGATCATCGGGAAGATAGGTTCCGTTTCGAATCGCCGCAGTCGTGTCGCTATTGAAAAAATCCCCGGTCATGCCGTTTCCGATGAAAAGGTCCACATGTCCATCGTTGTCGAGATCTCCAAACTTCACTGCCCAGGTCCAGTCCGACTTGGCGAGCCCGGTCATGTAGGCCGCTTCCATAAAACGTCCCAAACCGGTATTCACATAAATCGCGTTGCGCATGTATTGCCTTGGCTGGGCATGATCGAGAAACCAGGCATTCTTGCTCATATTCCCCATGCCCACTTTCTGACGGAAGTGATTGGTGCCCATCATGTCTGAGCCCATGAAGTCCAAAAGCCCGTCATTGTTTAAATCGGCAATATTCGACCCCATGGAATACCAGGGAGTGTGCGGCAGGGCCTGCAGGGTCACTTCGGAAAAAGTCCCGTCGCCATCATTCCGGTAGAGATGATCCGCCCCGTAGTAATCATTCGCGACGTAGAGGTCGGGGTCGCCATCGGCATCGTAATCAAACCAGGTCGCGGAAAGCCCCATGCCATTGTCCTTCAAGCCAGCCTCCTCCGTCACATCGGTGAAACGTGGCACGCCACCGTCCTCCCCCGGACCGTCGTTGCGATACAGGTAGTCGTATTGGCCCGACCGAATGAACATGTGCATCTGCCCCGCCGGATTCCAAACCACATCAAAAATCTCCCGCAGGTGCTCCGGCATCACGAAATTCCCTTTCGCGTCTTTGAGCAGCTGGCGGTAGACTCGATTTGCAGTCGCCCGATCGCTCACACTGTAACTTTCCTCGGGTGAAAACGGGCGATTGGTCAGGAGATAGCCATCCAGATCACCATCGAGATCGTAGTCTGCGAAGGCCATATTCACGCTAAACCCTTTAAAGTTCAGGCCCGCCTCCTTGGCGCACTCTTTAAAGACTCCCTTTTCGTTGAGATACAATCGATTCGCTGCATCAAAAGCACAGACGTATAGATCCAAATCCCCGTCGCCGTCGATATCCGCGAAACTCGGCGAAGCCTGCCAAAACTCCTCGCCGCCAAGCCCGCACTTTTCGGTGACGTCCTCGAACTTAAAATCACCCAGATTCCGGTAAAGCCGCCCGCCACCAAACGGTCTCGTCAAATAAAGATCGGGCCGACCATCACCATCATAGTCGCCCACGGCCACGCCACCCGCTCCAAACGACAGGGTCAAAGCTTTCTCATAGTCTCTCGGAGCCTTCCAGCTATTGATGAAATCAACGCCGGAATCGCCGGCAGGAACCTCGCTGAAACGCTTGCCAGCCGGAGATTTCTTCACTTCGGGCAAATCGACATTCGGAGGTATGGAGTCAGCCATCGAAAGCTGGCTCCCAAGAAGAAGGCTGAAAGCAATCAACCTTTTTAACCTTCCCGTTAGGGGCATCCGAGCTCTGCAAACCATCATTGCGCTTGGTTTAGCATAAAACCAAATGATGCCGCAGAAATAAAATTCATGAGACAATGGAAAGGGTGCCGGACAGAATTGTTTAGTTTGTCCATTGGAGGGCTTTGCGGCGTTG
>CALFSW010000124.1 GCA_937916505.1 uncultured Verrucomicrobiales bacterium
CCGAAAGCACCGGCGAGATCGGAGCACTAAAAGCGTAAGATTCCGGGTTCGAAACGGATTGATAAAAAATGGAACTAGGCATCATTCTTCTCATATGGCTTGATGAAGTCCATGTCGCAGGATTTTGTAAAATCTAAAACACGAGGGAAATCTTTATGGATCATTTTGATCACTACGATCTTGGGGTTTCTTTATTCAGTCGTCGTGTTAACAATCTCGCCCAAAAAGTATGAAAGCTCGGTGGTGGTGGAGCTGAAATCGACTGGTGTTCAGGAAGAAACCTCCGGTCAAACCGATCTGGCGACGTTTGCCGGAGTGATCACCTCCGGGGAAACGATGAAAGAAGTGGCCGAAGCCCTCGATCTATCCAGCGATTGGAAAATGGAACGAGACCATGTTCTTATGAATCTGGCGCAGATTGTGAAGGTCGAGCCGGAGGAGGATTCGAATTTCATGAGGATTTCGGTTCGACATGCCAATCCTGATACGGCGCGGGATATTGCCAATGAGATTCCTTTTTCCTATACGAAAAGGCTGAAGAAGAATCGTGATGCCGGTTTCGCGAAAAGGGTTCTGAAGCTTGATGAATTGATTCTTAGGAAGGAGGACGTTCTTGAGGAGTACTTCAAGGACCTTGGAACCATCGCCCGGTCTTCGGGTATCGATCATGTCGAAGCTCGGGATCTGACGCTTGGCATGTTTCAGAAGGCGTTCCAAACACTGCCTGAAAGCGAGAAGGCCGAAAGAATGGTCACCGTTAGGAAGATCCTGGAGGAATCCGAGGCGGCTCGAAGTGCGATCTTGCTTTTTCGAGATGAGCGGAATCAGGTGGAGCTTGCTTCGACGCTGCCTTTTGAGCCTTTAAAAATTCAGACGGAAGCGAAGAGATCTTATACCGCGTCGGATCCCCATATAACGATGGGGCTCGCTTGGGGTGCCGGGAAGGGCTTGGTTTTTGGCTTGGTTCTGGCGCTGGCGGCCCATTTTTTTCTTCAGAGCAATAAAGAGGATCAGGAAGATTCCGATCCTGTGCGCAAAAAAACACCCGATCCTGCCGATGTTTGGTAGCAGGGTGCGTGTGTTCGGACTCTCGTGATTGGCTGGGCAGTGGCGAGGACGTCCTGCAACCCAGTCGGGTCTCAATTTCCTCATTTTTTGAGGTGTTTTTGCAACTTTACTGTTTCAAGCGGGTTTGATCGGGGAACTCCTAAAGATGTTTCCATGAAAAATTCCACTATAATCCCCGTGTTTGCCGTAACCGCAGCCGCAGCCTTTGGGTTGGGTTGGGTGGCCCGCCCCGATGTCCCTAAAGCTGGAAAGGAGGCCGGATCCGGACAGGTGCAACGCGAGCGAAAGGGTGGTTTGACGACGGGCTCGGGTCGATCATCGGGAGGAGACCAAAGCGTGGTTTCCAACGAGGAACGAGAGTTTCTTTCACGGTATGTCGTTGGAGGTGAGATTGGGGCCGAAGAAATGAAGGCCGCAATCAAGGAGATCTCCGAGACCAACGACCCACTGGTGAAGCAGAAGCTTTTTGCGTTACTCCTGGAAAATTTGACGGCAGAGAACGCCAAGGATGCTTATATCGCTCTCCAGGAAACCCGCCGTGGCGGGCCCTTCGGAGGGGGGAATGAAGATGAAATCCGGCTGCTGGCGAATGCCTGGGGCCGGGTCGATGGTGCCGGTGCAGTTGCCGCTTTGAAGGAAATTGCGGCGGCCCGTGAAGAAGAAGGTGGCGATGACCGTCGCGGCCGCGGCCGTGGAGGTCGCGGTGGTGGTGAATTGTCGAGCGTTCTTGCCGGCTGGGCTACCGTGGATGGTGCGGCGGCATCGGCCTATGTGAATGGCATCGAGGACGAGCGGGAGATGAGAGGAGCTGCTTATGGAGTTCTACAGGGGATGCTGGTAAACGGTGTCGATGAAGCGATGTCGTTTGTTCAGGGACTCCCCACAACCGAAGACGGCGACCGGTCCAAGGGAATGTATATGGCGATGATCACCGGGGAAATGCTTGAGCAGGGTCTCGACCAGGCCAAAGGATGGGCAGATACGGTGAAAGATGAGAATTTGAGGACCGGTGTTCTGGCGAGAGTCACGATGGAAATCATGAAAGATGACCGCTCGGGTGCCGCCGATTGGATTGCAAAATATGGTGATGAGGATGCGGCAGCGCCGGCGGTGAGCCGACTTGCTGATTCCTGGTCACGTGAAGACCCGAAGGCTGTCATGGATTGGGCGGAGAAGCTTTCCGGCAAGTCGAAGGCAGAAGCATACGAGCAAGCGATGGAATCATGGGCCCGGGAGGATCCCGAGGCTGCTGGTGAGCATTTGGCAACTTTGAAAGCTTCTCCCGAACGAGATGCTGCGGTGGAGGGATATGCGACCCGGGTTTCCCGGGATGACCCTTCTGCTGCGATGGAGTGGGCGGGGACTATCGCCAATGATGATCTCCGCCAGGAGACCCAGATTGATGTCGCCCGTGATTGGTATCGCAATGATAAAGCTGCCACCGAAGCGTGGATCCAGTCCAGTGGCCTCTCGGAAGAGGCGGTGAAGTCGATCACAGAGCCACGTCGCGACTTTGGTGACTTTGATGGCCGGGGTGGTCCGAGGGGAGGGCGATAGATGAGACGAGTCTTTCTTCTTTAGAAATTCCTCCCGGCCATGCTGGGAGGGATTTGGTGGAAGTCTCGTAAATCGAGCCCGTCGTTCATTCGAGCGGGTGCTCTCTAATCATTAATCGGTGTGGTCAGGGAAGCGACCTCGCGCGATTGGCAAGGGAGAGGTGGTTTGCATTTTCATCCGTTTGCCGGTGTCGAGGCTAATGCGGCCGGCCTCGAGGATGGCGGTGGTGTGACGGGTGGTCTCGATGGTGGCGAGATTTTCGCGCTTTCCCAGAATGAAGTCGGCGATGCTTTGGTAGCCATAGCTCGATTGGCCGGCGAAGCGGCCATTGGCATCGGGGGTGTAGCGGTAAAAAAGAGGGTTGGGGGATTGGTGGCCGGTTGTGTCGGAGGTGAAATCGTATCCGCGGTGAGCCTGATCGACGCGGACCTCTCCTTCATGATGGAGGGCGAAGAAGCGTTGCTGGGAGTGGACCTCGGCTTTGGCCGCGATCCAGGCGGAGGTGTAAATTGCGGTGGCTTTGGTGCCCGAGTTGTTCCGCCAATCGACCATCAGAGTGATGGTGTCTTCGGTGGGGAGACCAAGGCCTGCGGCGACGCCGTTGGAAGCGGAGGCGATGACCGAGATCGGGCGGGCGAGACCTTCGAGGGTCCAGCAGTGGAAGTCGATATGGTGCGCGTTGAGGTAGTAGGAGATGTCGGAGGATTTTCCGGCCCAGGCGCGGAAGGATTCGAGCTGGGATTTGGGCTGGGACATGTAGGCGGCGAAGTATGAGGAATCCCCAAGGTTGCGGAGCTTTTCGCGGGCGTCGGCGTAAATGGGATCCCAACGTTTGTGGACCTCCATCGCAATGGTGACATTTTTTTCGCGGGAGACTTCGATGAGCGAGTCGTGCTCGGCGGTGGTCTTGACGATGGGTTTTGCGACGAGGACGTTGAGGCCGGCCAGGGCGGCGGTGCGAGCCATCTCGAAGTGGAGGTCGTCGGGCGTGAAGACGAGGACGGCATCTCCGGGGGAGAGCTTATGCAACGCTGATTGCCAGGCAGAGGAGTCCTTTTGATCGTCGGGCGGGAAGCTGTGGAAGGAGGAGTCGAGTCCGTATCGTTGCGTGATGAGGCGGTCGAAGTGGGATCGAATGAGCGGAAATTTGGTGCCGTTGGAGCCGGAGAGAATGATGTCCGAAACAAGGCCTCGTTCACGGAGATCGAAAAGGGTGAGCGCGACAATGCCGGCGCCCTTGTCCGAGGTTGATTCGGACCCGTGGACGAGTCCGGTGACATATTCTCCGGTGCCAATGACGAGGACTTTGGGTGCGGCCATGATCGGTTATTCGATGACCTTGAGCTGGGACTTTTTGGTGATGACAATGGAGAGGCGTTCACCCCACCTGTCTTTTTTAGGGCGTCCTTTGGCTTGAATCGTTTTGCCAACGAGTGATTTGAGGTAGGCTTCGTTGAGAGTCTGTTCGGCTGTTTTTATTTCGATGGAAGCGGCGAATTCCGGGGACTCGTTTTTGAACTGAAGATAGAGGGTTTTTCCGGAAGAGGATTTGGTCACGGCCAGAACAGTGGCCTGAACGGGAATGAACCGGTCATTCTCAGGGAAGTTGGTCCTGATCTGATCTTCGTCATGGATGGTGTAGAATTTCTCAAAGCCGTTGTCATTGGCGGGCCGGTCTGTTGGGGGGATTTCGGGAACAGGCTTGGGTTTCGGTGCCACGATTTTTTTTATGGCCTTCGACTCTGCGGATTGAGTGGTTGTATCGACGATGCTTTCAACGGGTGTGCTTGGTTTTTCACCAAAGATGTTCCAGGACAAGAGTCCGATCGCCACAAGCAGGGTGCTAAGAACGAGGAGAACCTTGAGGGGAAAAGTTGAGCTTTGAGATGAGACAAGCGGCGGGGTTTGTCCGGGTGCGCCGGAAGGTCCCTGTCCCGGTAAAGTTGGAGGGGCCTCAGCGGTGGTGATGAGAGGGGCGGGGGTATGAACCGAGTGTCGTTTGAGATAGGTGAGGAGGGAAGTAAAGCGTTGGAGAGTCGCGAATTGAGTGGCCGGGTGGACGCCTTGGGCGAATGCTCCAAACCAGCCGTGATAGTCGATGGAAAAGGTGTCGATGGTCTTGTCACCTTGCCCGCAGATGACCACGGAATCCGGGCTGAAGGAGACGGTTCCGGCGAGGGGGCCGAGGGCGGAGACGAGAGCCTCGCCGTGAACTTTGATACGGACAAACTCCTCGGGAGTGAGATCGGAGTCCCGGACCCGGTCGGGGAGAAGAATGCCATCCCACCAGCGGGCGGCGATCCAAGGGAATCCATCGACAGGATCGAGCCCTCCGTCGACAACAGGTCGCAGGCAGCTGTGATTGAGTTCCTCGAGCTGGGAAAGGGCATTCTGAAAGGTTTCCTCGTCTAGCTTCTCAAGCAGCTCGTCGTCATACCTCAGTCGGATCAGGGCAAATGGAATCTGATCACGGTTGAGGACGCGATAGACAACGAGGTTCCCGGTTTGATGGACGAGATCCTCAATATGATAGTCGGTCTGCATTCAGAAGGGTGGACAGGTTGACGGAGTCGGAAGAGGAATCCAATCGGAAATGTCGGAGTTCTTAATTGTTTGGCCGGTCCATTTTTAGGGTGTAGCGGGTACCCGTGGCGTTTTTGGCTTCCCGGATTCGCCTGGAAGCGAAGACGAGGCTTCCGGGGGTGACGGCCTGCAAAAGGAGTCTCAGGAAAATCGCTCCACAGGCTGTTGGCTGATTCCTGCTGTGAGGCTCTCAATTTGTGGCTTTCTTGCGCTGTCCTTTTTTCTTGGGCTTGAAGTGATCGGGAGCGGTGAAGTGCGGACTTGGGCCGTGTTCCCGCAGGAGGATTTCAGTAAATCTCGCGGCGATCCCGGGATGCTTTTCAGCGATGTTGTTTTTCTCGGATGGATCCCTGGAGAGGTCGTAAATTTCGACCGGATCCTTGAGGCCACGACGGTAGCCTTTCCAGTTCCTGACTCTGACTGATTGTTGAAACGCCCCTTCGTAGATTTCAAAGTAGAGGAAGTCGTGCTTTTTCTCCTGGGGCTTGCCGAGGAGCGTGGGAAGGATGGAGATGCCATCGGTTTTGATGGGAATCCTGGCTCCGGAAATTTCGGCGGCGGTGGCCATGAGATCGACATGGGTGGTGAGGAGGTCGCTCGTGCTGCCCGGTGCAATTTTGCCGGGCCAGTGGGCGACAAAGGGTGCGCGAATTCCACCTTCGTAGAGTGAACGCTTCACGCCGCGGAGGATGCCATTGCTTTTCAAGGTTTTGGCAAACGAGGCGTTGGCTCCGTTGTCCGAGGTGTAAATGAGGAGGGTGTTTTCGGCGATTCCGAGTTCATTCAGTTTCGCAACGATCCGACCCACGCCTTGATCAAGGAGGCTGACCATACCGGCGTAGTTCTTGTCCTTTTGACTCCATGGCTTGTCTTTGTAGGGGAGGTAATTTGGGTCGTTGTGTGGAATGACGTAGTCGCCATGGGGAGGGGTCCACGCGGCGTAGCAGAAGAAGGGTTCTTCTTTGTGATCTTCGATGAATTTCAGGGTTTCTGTTTCGATGAGGTAGTGGGTGTAGCTCTCTTTCCTGCCGTTGGCGTTTCCGGGCAATTCTTCCCGCTTGCTGTTTCGAACGAGATATTCCGGGTAGTAGCTGTGAGCGTGGACTTGGTCGTAGTAGCCATACCAAAGATCGAAACCGAGTTTTTCGGGAACACCGGTGGTGCCGGGATTCCCAAGTCCCCACTTGCCAAAGCCGCCTGTTTTGTAGCCGGCCTTTTTCAACATTGAGGCAACCGTGGGAGTGTCGGCGGGAAGGGGAATGAGGCCATTGCGGGAGCGGTTGGCACGACGATGACAGTGGCCGGGATGGAGGCCGGTCATCACGACACAGCGGGTGGGTCCACAGACTGCCGAGCCGGAGTAGGCGCGGTCAAACCGCATCCCTTCCTTGGCCAGTTTGTCCATGACCGGAGTGGTGATGAACTTGCCGCCGTAGGGTGAAAAGTCTCCCGTTCCAGCATCATCAACCATCACGAAGATGATGTTGGGTTTCCCGGCAGCAAGAACGGTGAATGGGAACAAGAGGAAAAAGAGAGCCTTCAGCATGACGGCGAGCTTCACGGAAGGCTTAAATCATGACAAGAGCGTAGTTGGTCGCTTTGTCGGATGGGCCGGACTACCAGGTGAAAATAATGGGAGCGGTGACGATCTTGGTGCTTCCCGGTCCATTATTTTTGCTGATTTCGATGGCGGAAACATAACCATTTTCAAATTCCACCACGGTTTTGGATTTCTCCTCGGTCGTGGTGTGGGAAAGACGGCGGTAGATTGCTCCGGTGTAGGGATCGCGTACGGTGGTGTAGTGATTGATTTTTTCGTAGTCGATGAATTCCCAAACCCGGGTCTGTCCCTTGGCATTGCGTCGGATTTTGGTTTTGGTGGGCTTGCGGTGAATCTGGCTGACTTCTTCCGGAGCCATCCCGATCGCAACTTCTTTTTGAGCGATTAGTTCACGGACAAGAAGTTGACGGGTGTGAACCTGCTTAAGTTTTTCCACGAACTTGGGGTCTTTCGATGAAAAAGCCACCGGCGTGACCCAGCCGGAGACGCCTGTGCCATTTTCTCTTTTACCGCGAACAAAGTAGGCCTTGTCGGTGAAGGAAACCAATTCGACCTCAATGCCGGTCTTTAGTGAACCACGTTTACGGCCGCCTTTGTTGGTGGAATAGATCCAGCCGTTTTTTTCGACCTTCAATTTGATTCCGTTAGGGGTGAATTCTTCGACATAGACCACGTTTTTTTCGAGATCTTCGGGGAGGGCCATCAAGGGAAGGGCGAGGAGGAAGAAAAGAGCCGTTTTCATGGTATTTACAAAGTAAGTCAAATCGACTGGTTTGTCGATGAAGGTATGACGGGGGGCTTTTTCACTCTATTCACGAAAGAGAGACAATTTCTGCCTTAGCGGGATCTCGATCGGATTTTTTCGATTTGCTCCAGGCTCAGTCCGCTTTCCGGAAACCACGCTTCGGCCTCCTTGCGATGTCGCTCCCAGAAGTTCCGGGCGATATCGAAGACCTGCTTGTCCCGCCTTTCCGGATTCTTCATTTGCCTCACCAAAGCGACTGCCCCCACGGGATCACTGTCATTGCGGTCCCAGGCAATTCCCGAGAGGGCGAGGTCCTTGTCATGGGAAGGTTCCATTTGTGAGAGGAAAGTGGTGCTTCCTTCAAGATCGCGTTTGGCCCAATTG
>CALFSW010000125.1 GCA_937916505.1 uncultured Verrucomicrobiales bacterium
GAACCAAAAACTCCCTCAATCGTGCGAAAGTAGGCCAGCCAAAGCTGCCACCCTCCAAAAACCCACGTGAGAGCCCCCAAGGCGAGAAAAGGTCCATATGGCAGGGGTTTCCCAAAGCCCACCCGGGCGACAATTGCGGCTGTAATCGCGTAAATGCAACTCGTGAAAATTACAAAAATGACCGAGGGCCACCCCAAAAAGGCTCCGATCATCCCAAGAAGATGTGGATCTCCCATCCCCATTGCTTCCCGTGGAATGGAGACATTCGTCGCCTTTCCTTCGAGTGACTTCAGGTCGTCAATTCTCCATTTCCGATCACCGATGGAAAAGTCATCCTTCCGGATCACGATCTCTTTCGCCGGTTGACGTTTCCCGTTGACCTGGAACCCATGGCCATCGATCACCAATTCGTCGGTCGGCCTAAAGAAAAGATCATCCCACGAATGGGCCTCTTCACCCAAAATCCAATGAAGCTGCGAACTATCCCCGTGCCCCTCTTGAAGTTTCCAAACGACCGGTTCATCGAAGCTCATCTTAAGCCGCCCCCATATCAATTTGCCCAACAAGACCACTCCCCAAAGCGAACCAAATCCGACCACCCACCCAATCACGGAAGCCTTGAGTCCGGCTCCCCAAGAGTCACCCGATTGAAAAATCTCTCCCGGTAAATCGAGAAGTCCCGGCAAAAAGAAACTGCCAGCCAGCGCGATCACCACACCTGCGGTAGTCCACGAAGTCGGAATGAGCTGATGCCCGGCATCAATAAATGAAACCGTGACGAGAATGGTGAACAAGGCAATCGCCAGAATCGCACTCACCATTGGGAAAAAATACCAGGCCGCAAAGTAAAGAGCACCGGTCAGAGCCTCCACCAAAAGATACCTCACCGCAATCGGAGCCGCGCATGTCCGACACTTCCCTCCTTGAATGATCCACGTGATGATCGGGAGGTTTTGCCAGGCAGGCAAAGTGGTTTTACAATGGGGGCAAAAGGAACGCTTGGGGTCATTCACCGACAGGCCACGCGGTAGGCGGTGAATCGCAACATTCAAAAACGAGCCCACACAAAGCCCAATGAAGACAATCCCCCACCCCATAACGATGCTGTTCCAAATTTCTCCCACTGCGGAAAGCTAGGCCTATTTCTGATCTCGTTCAAGTCCGCGCAATTCAGATCAAAAGAGAAATTCCGATCTGTCCTCTTGCTTCGAGATAGAGAAGACTCCCTTGTCATTGCCCAATGAAAACTCCTCCCAGTATCTTCAACGACGTCCTCGGCCCCGTAATGCGCGGTCCGAGTAGTTCGCATAGCGCCGCCGCCAACCGGATTGGCCGAATCGCCCGGGCACTCGCCGGAGAATCCATTAAAAAGCTCGTTGTCAGATACGATCCCAATGGCTCTCTCGTCACCACTCACAAGGAGCAAGGAAGCGACCTCGGCCTTTATGGCGGCCTTCTCGGCTGGACCCCGGACGATCCACGTCTTCCCGGCTATCTGCAGGCCTTGGAAGAAGCCGGGATTGAAATCGAGCTCCACTACGAAGACTACGACGCCCCCCACCCGAATTTCTATCGTCTCGAAGTCCATGGTGAATCGGGCACGATTTACAAACTCGATGCCATCTCCACCGGCGGAGGCATGATCGAATTGATCGCCATTGACCAAATCCCCTTCACCTCAGCGGGCGATTATCACCATCTCCTTCTTTGGACAGATCAGGACTCCAGCTTACTTCCAGATCTCGAGGTCGAAAACATCTCGCACCACAGCTCTCCGGATGGAGTGGCATTTCTCAATCTCAGTCTCAGGAATCAACCGGACCAAGCCACGGTCGAGACTCTCACCGATACTTTCAAAGCAACAAGAGCCCGCCTCCTCCCCGCCGTCCTCCCCGTCCTCGCCCGCAAGAACATCGAAGTCCCCTTCTCCCGTTCCGGGGAAATGCTCGAGGCGGCCAACAACGCTGGTGTCCCGCTTTGGAAAATGGCCCGTCGCTACGAAGCTGAACGCGGCGGCATCAGCGAGGACGAGGTCATGGCACAAATGGACAAAATTCGTGTCATTATGGAGGCCGCCATCGAAACCGGACTTAACGGAACTCATTACGATGATCGCATTCTCCCTTCCCAATCACCGGGATTTCAGACCGCCGAAAAAGAAGGTCGCCTCATCCAGGGGGAAATCTCCAATGCCATCATTCGCTCGGTCACCGCGATCATGGAGGTCAAGTCATCGATGGGCGTGATCGTCGCAGCCCCCACTGCCGGATCTTGCGGAGCCATGCCGGGTGCCGTTCTCGCGGTTGCCCATGCCCTCGGCAAGTCGGATGAAGAAAAAAACGCCGCCCTCCTTCTCGCCGGAATGATCGGAGTTTTCATCACCCTCGATGCCACCTTCGCAGCCGAAGAGGGTGGATGTATGGCCGAAACCGGATCGGGAGCCTCGATGGCCGCCGCCGCGCTGACCTGGCTGGCCGGAGGAACGAATGAACAACAAATGGCGGCCGCCTCCGTCGCTCTGCAAAATTCCTTTGGACTGGTTTGCGACCCTATCGCAAACCGCGTGGAAGCTCCCTGCCTTGGCAAAAACATCATGGCCGCCACCAATGCTCTTTCCTGCACCAACATGTCTCTCGCCGGATACGATCACCTCGTCCCCTTCGACGAAGTCGTGATCGCAATGAACAAAGTGGCTCACCAAATCCCGCGCGAACTTCGCTGCACCAATCTCGGAGGACTTTCCATCACTCCCACCGCCGACCGCATCACGAAAAAACTCGCTGCCAAATCCGGTTGCGGATGCGGAACCTCCTGCTCCTAGTAATAGCGCTTCAGCATAAAGTAGCAAACCGGGCCGGTCACCGAGACAAACAGCCAGAGCGGAAAAACTTTCCGGGCGAGTTTGCGATGTTTCTCAAAATCCCTCGTCCAAGAATGGACAAAGGTCATCAAAATCATCGGGAAACTCACCGCCGCCGCCACGATATGGGCAATCAATATCCCAAGGTAAACGTAGCGAACCGATCCCACATCGGCCACCTCATCCGGGGCCAGTTTACCATCCTGATCGATATCCCCGAACTTGGTCTCGGGCATGGTGAAGTGATAGACCACGTAACAAACCAAAAAGGCCGATGAGAGGATCAGGGCAAGGGTCATAAACCTTTGATGAGCCCGGTAATTTTTTCGTAAGATGCACCAAAGCCCGCTCAAAAGGCATGCCGCGACCAGGGTATTAATGAGGGCCACCACCCCGGGTAGCTTCTTGATCCAAAGCTCGACCTCCCAGGGAACCGGAATTTTATAAGGAGATCGCATCGCCGCCACTAGTCCCAGCACCACGATGCTGACGATCCAGACAAGGACTTTCAACTTCTTCGCCCGCTCCGTGAGAACCGGCTGATTTAACATTGGATGATCACTCATAATTTCTCCGATTTTGGTTCCCCGGACTCCGGCTCTCCGAGTTTATGCAAAGCCGCCCTCACCTCATCGTTAAGCTGTTCGGGAGGGAGCCCTTCGTGCCACTTGTGCACCAGGGTATCGCCCCGATAGAGATGAATTCCCATGTCATGGGCCCAGCGCCCCTTGGCCGCAATTTCCAACTCATCAAACCGCTCGCGAATCGAAGTGAAAAACATCACCTCTGTCATGTAGTCCCGGAGTTCTTTCTGCCCTCCCTTCAGAAACCACCAATTCTTTTTATCAGCCTTCAAGCGATCCCGAACCGCTGCAAGTTTCTCCCCGGTGTCCATTTCCGGATCAACCGACAAACAGACGACAACGAAGTCCTCTTCCAACCGAAACTCCTTGTAGACATCCAAAAGAAAATTGGTGTTCCGGGCAGCACACATCGGGCAGGATTCATAGTATTGCACCGCAAGCCACACTTTGTCGTGAAGGTCCGAAATCCTGGCTTTGGAACCATCTTGTCGCTCCAATTCGATATCCGCTGCCAATACCGCCAAGACATCGACGTTTTCCTTCCCAACGTCCGTCGCCGGCGGAGATTGATCACGTTTCTCCTTTCTCAGAGTCGTCAATAAGAACGACATTGCCAGAATCATCAGCGAGATCACTGCCACGCCTACATAAATCAGGGTGATTTTCTTTTTATCGGTCATTTTTGTCCTTTCTCGTCAGGGTTTGCGTAGAGGTAATCGATGGATTCAATGAGGATTCCTCGAAGCTTCGGAGTCGTCATCGGAAGGGGAATCAACTCCTCCTCCGGTGAGTTCTCTTTGGCTTCCTGATACTTTGCCTCCATTTTTACAACGGCTTCAAAATCCCAGCCATCAGTCTGTCCGGGGACACCGCGCACGAACAAATGTTGGTCCAGGAGAACGAGGCGGGTGTCGTAGTCAAACCCCCCCTCTTTTTCCGTTGGTACCCGGTTAAAGCGCATCTTGGTCTTGGAAAACGATCGCAGCGAAGTCTTGGAGTCGTCATTGGCAACCACCCGCCAGACGTCGGGTTCTTTTCCATATTCAGCAAGAACTCCCGACATTTTCTCCGGTTCGGTGTTCGAGCCATCGAGAACAAAGATCAGAATGGTCGGCTTCTCCGGAGCATCTTTGTAGTTACTCATGACTTCACGAAGGGCCTCCAAAGTCGGCTTGGACCCGGGATTGGGAACAGTGGGCAGGGTCAGCACCAGAGTCACTTTCCCCTTCAAGTCCTGAATATTCCGGGCAACACCGTCGGCGGTCAGAAGTTCAACCTCGGGCTCGGTGATTCTCGTTTCGATACTGGGGCGCTTGCTGTCAGCGGTTCTCTCCCGGTATTTACTATAGGCGTAATTCAAAAAGATACCGCTGATCACCATAAAAATGACGATCTTAAATGCGGTCGCCCGCAATTTTTTCGGGTCCCGCTCGGCAGGCTCTAACTGGCTGACATCCACTTCGAGCGAAACCTAGCTCAACTCCACACAAAGGCAAGACCGAGCAACACCACAGGTAGATAGAGCAGGGTTCCCAGAAAGGATTTCCTCATCGGTCCCCTCTCACCCGAAGCCCGGTAGCTCAAGATTGGCCGCATGAGATAAACCACCAATGCGGTGTGGGCCAAAGCCAGCCACCAGGGGAAAAGCCCCGTCATCGCGCCTGCAACCACCAAAGACATCAGACAAATTGAAAACACGATGAACAAAGTCGCTGTCTTCCCCCCCGAAACATCCCCGTTGGACCACATCTGATAACCCGCCTCTTCATATTCCTCCCGACAGAGCCAGCTGATGGCGACAAAATGAGGGAGCTGCCAGAAAAACAGGAGGCCAAACAAAAACCATCCGCCCCAGGCCGACCAATCACCTCCGGCTCCAACCCAACCGATGAGAGGCGGTATCGCCCCCGGAATCGCTCCCACCAAGGTATTGCTCGAATGCCACTTTTTCATTGGCGTGTAGATAAAGACGTAGATCACAATCGTCGCGGCTGCGAGGACTGCCGCTTCGGCATTCACCTTGACCGCGAGATGAATCACCCCAAACGCCGCCAATCCCCAACCGATCCCAAAAGCTTTCATCACGCTCATCCGCCGTGAAGGCAGAGGCCGATCCGAGGTCCGCTTCATCCGCGCATCGTCCTCGATCTCCATCAGCTGATTGAAAGCCGCCGAACCAAAAGCCGAAGCCGCCGTTCCGATCAAAGTGTGCAGGAGCAACCACCACTTCCCGGACATCCCCCCCATTCCCTTGGCCGCCAAATAGAAGCCAAAAAGCGTTGTGATGAGAACAAAAGTATTCAGCCGAACCTTCGTAAGGACTTGTATATCCTTCGAGAGTGTCGGGGTTTTTGGAGGTGGTTCTTGATCGGACAAGAGCGTGAGTTTGCCCTCCCCCTGCCATTCCCGCAATCCCGAGTGTCGTCGAAACGGCATTTTTCCTTTTCGGACGCCCCTCCATTCACGAGACTTGCCCACACATGAGCAAAAAGGACCAATACCAACGAGAACTGGACGTGATCGAAGAGGTGAAGGACAAAGGCCCCGTCGGCAAGTTCTTCGGATATACCAAGATCTCCGGCCCCGGATGGCTGCAAGGAGCCATCACCCTCGGCGGCGGTTCGCTCGCAGGAGCCCTCTATCTCGGAGTCGTCTCCGGTAACGACCTTCTCTGGGTCCAGCCTCTCGCCATGATCTGCGGCATCATCATGCTTGCCGCCATCGCATATGTCACGCTCTCGACCGAGCAACGCCCCCTCCAGCTCATCAACCGCCACCTCCACCCCCTCCTCGGCTGGTCCTGGCTCGTTGCCACCATCATGGCCAACATCGTTTGGACGATGCCGCAATTTTCCCTCGGCACCGCCGCCATTCAACAAAACCTCCTCGGCATCACCGACCCGGAGGAGGCCAAAAATTCCCTTTGGTTCATCATCGCCGTCCTCTTCGCCATCGGCCTTTTCGTGAACTATCTCTATCAGGCCGGCGGAGGCGGCGCGAAGCTCTTCGACCGCATCATCAAGGTCATGGTCGGCCTCATCGTCCTCTCCTTCTTTGCGGTCGTTGTCAGCCTCTTTTCCTCCGGCAGTATTGAGTTCGGTTCCATCTTGGGAGGATTCATTCCCGATCTCTCCCTCGTGACTTCCAGCTCGGACACTTTTGCCGCCGACATCGCCGCGTCAACCAACCCCGACTGGTGGGAAAAAGAAATCGTCAGCACCCAGAAGTCGAAAATCTTCGCCGCCTTCGGAACGGCTGTCGGCATCAACATGACCTTTCTCCTTCCCTATACTCTTCTTAAGAAAAAGTGGGGTTCAAAGCATCGCGGACTCTCCATCACCGATCTTTCAATCGGACTCTTCGTCCCTTTCTTCCTCGCCACCGCTTGTGTGGTCATCGCATCGGCTTCCTCCTTCCACGGAAAAACGGGCGACGTCAAACCCGAGGCGACCTACGGAACGCTCGCCAAGATGGAAAGCGTGAAAGCCATTGTGAAAGATCTCCCCTCCGGCACTCCGGAAGAAAAAGTAATCTGGAACGATACCATCGCCAGGACCGAATCCATCAATGACGCAGATCGCAAGCTCGCCGCCATGCTCCATTCGCGGGATGCCGGTGCCCTCGCCATTACCCTCAAGCCCTTCACCGGTGAAGTCGTTGGTCAAAAAGTATTCGGCATCGGCGTTCTGGGAATGGCCGTTTCCACCATCATCATTCTGATGCTGATTAATGGACTCGCCTTCCAGGAACTCTTTGGAAAGGCGATGGGATCCAAGCCTGCCTACTTCCTCGGCTGCTGCATCTCGGGCATCTCAGGCTGCCTCTTTCCACTCTTCTGGTCGGGTCAAAGCAAAGCCGCACTCGCCATCCCCACCTCGGTGATCGGTGGCTCTCTGATTCCCATCGCCTATTTCACCTTCTTTCTCCTCATGAACTCCAAAAAGGTTCTGGGCGACAAGCGCCCCAAAGGAACCGCCCGCATCATTTGGAACACCCTCATGATCTTCGCCACCACCGTCGCGACCGTCGGAACCTGGTGGGCCACAAGTGGCAAGAAGTTTGGAGATGTTCCCGCCGGCATGATCGGCATGGGCTTCCTCGCCCTTCTCTTCGTCGTCGGAACCCTGTCGTTTTACTCCAAAGAAAACAAGGCCTAGCGACGTCTCTTCTTAAATGAGCCCGAAACCGAATCCCTATCAAACCCCGGAAGACGGGGATTCGGATCAAAGCGAACTCCAACCGTTCCAGAACTGGAATGACCGGAGGATGGTCGCTCTTTTTTTCCTGCCTTCCATCGCGTTCGTGGGAATCACCATCCTTCTCGCAGCAAACCGACATTTTGGGGTTCTCGGGCAATTTCTGGGCTTGGGAAGTTTTGGATTCATGACGATCTTCGCCGTTCTGGCGCTCGTCGTGTCGGTTTTCAGCGCCCACATTAATAGGTGCCGCCAACAAAGTAGCCAGGGGAGCTTCATCCTGATGATCTTGGTCTATTTGATCGCCCAGATCTTCGCTCTCTTCCTCACCATTGCCGTCATCGTGGTAATCGGCCAAACCCTCTAG